>JBGTDH010000596.1:0-2862 GCA_041748435.1 Pirellulales bacterium | reverse complement strand
TACAAGGATGCCGCCAGCATGCTGGAAGAGCGCGGCCGCGCCTGGCAGGAGCGCTTTCCCCGCTTGGCGCCCGACGCCCCGGCGCACGCGCGCGATCTGGCCGACGAGCCGATCCACGAGATCGAGCTGTGGGACCTCGTGAGCGCCTTCGGCCGCGTGCTACGCGAAAGGCAATCGGCCCAGCCGGCCAGCATTGTTTACGACGACACGCCGATCCATGTTTATATGGAGCGCATTCACACGCAGCTCCTAGGCGCCGGCCGCCTGGCCCTGGGAGACTTGTTCCAGCCGGGCATGCACAAGTCGACGCTGGTCGGCATTTTCCTGGCCCTTCTCGAACTCGTTCGCCATCACGGCGTGCGCGCCGAGCAGGAACAAGACTTCGGCGAAATCTGGATCCTCCCCGCCCCGGACGCGGAGGTAACCGGCGCCTTGAGGAGTTCGTAGAACCGGCTTCAGCCGGAAGAACCGCCTAAAGACGGGACTACGAGCCCATCAAAATATGCTGGAGCACTACACCAACGCCTTGCGCTTGGCGGTCTTGCGGCGGTCGTGTTCGGAGAGCTGGGATTTGCGCAGGCGAATCTTGCCGGGCGTGACTTCGACCAACTCGTCCTCTTCGATGTACTCCAACGCCATCTCCAGCGTCATTTGCCGCGGCGGCTTCAGCAGGATGTTGCGGTCCGAACCCGAGGCTCGCATGTTGCTGAGCTTTTTCTCTTTCGTCGGGTTCACAATCATGTCGCCCGTGCGGCTGTTCTCCCCCACAATCATGCCTTCGTACACTTCTTCGCCCGGGCCGATGAACAAGTCGGATCGGTTCTGCAGTCCGTCCAAACCGAACGCTACTCCCTTGCCCGCCACCATCGAGATCAGCACTCCGTTGGCACGGCTGGGAATATCGCCCTCGATCGGCCGGTAGCTTTCAAAGCGATGATGTATCACCGCCGTCCCCTGCGTGGCATTGAGCAGCCGCGTGCGCAGGCCGATCAGACCCCGCGCGGGGATCGAAAACACCACGTGCGTGTAATCGCCGCGGGAGTGCATGTGCGTCATCTGTCCGCGGCGGCCTCCGACCAGCTCCATCACCGGTCCCAGCTTGTCCGGCGGCACTTCGATCACCAGCGATTCGAACGGCTCTTCCACAATGCCCTCCACCTCGCGCGTAATCACGCGCGGCTTGCCGACCGAAAGCTCGTAGCCTTCCCGCCGCATCGTTTCGATCAGCACGCCCAGATGCAACAGGCCGCGGCCGGAGACGGCGAAGGAATCGCTCTGTTCAATAGGCTCGACGCGCAGGGCCACGTTCTTCTCCAACTCGGTCATCAAGCGGTCCCGCAAGTGGCGGCTGGTGAGATACTTCCCCTCGCGGCCGGCCAGCGGCGAAGTGTTGATCGAAAAAATCATCTCCAGCGTGGGCTCATCCACATGCAGTCGCGGCAGGGCGCGGCGTGTGACGGGATCGCTGATCGTGTCGCCGATCTCGACGTCCTCCAGCCCCACAAGGGCCACAATGTCGCCGGCCTCGGCCTCTTCCGCCTCCACCCGGCCGAGCTTGTCGAACACGTAGAGTTGAAGCACCTTGCTCAGCGAGACCTTATCGTCGGCCTGCATCAGGGCCACTTGCTGCCCCTTGCGAATGCGCCCGGCCTGAATGCGGCCGATGGCAATACGCCCCACATACTCCGACCAATCGAGCGTAGTGACCAGCATGGTGAGGGAATCGTCCGGCGCCACCTCGGGACCGGGAATTGCCTTCAGCATCAAATCCAATAGCGGCTGGATCGAGTCGCCCTTCACCTTCCAGTCGGACGTGGCAAAGCCGTCGCGGCCGCTGGCGTAGATGTAAGGAAAATCGTGCAAAGTGTCGCTGGCGCCCAATTCCATGAACAGCTCGAACGTCTCGTTGAGCACCTCGTCAGGGCGGGCATCCGGGCGATCGATCTTGCTCACCACCACGATCGGCTTGAGCTTGCACTCCAGGGCCTTGGTGAGCACAAACCGCGTCTGCGGCATGGGACCTTCCGCGGCATCGACGAGGACCAAGGCCCCATCGGCCATGCCCAGCACGCGTTCCACTTCGCCGCCGAAATCGGCGTGGCCGGGCGTGTCGATCAGGTTGATCTTCACCCCCTGATACATCAGGGCAATGTTCTTGGCCAGAATGGTGATGCCGCGTTCCCGCTCCAGATCGTTGGAGTCCAGAATGCACTCCCCCACGAGCTGGTTGGCCCGATATTGGCCACTCTGGCGCAGGATGCAATCGACCATCGTCGTCTTGCCGTGGTCGACGTGGGCAATAATGGCAATGTTACGGATATCTTCACGACGCATAGGGCGAATTCAGGTCCTTGTTTTGCGGGACAACAATTCTGCAACGAGTAACTCGGCAACACGCGGTCGACCCCAGGCGGTTTGGCCGGGAAAAGACCCGTAATCATATCGGCCGAAGCGAATCGGGAGTAGGCCAAGTGGGGTTGAAGGACAGGGCAAGTCAGTTATGAAGGCAGGGAAGTTGTAGGCCGCGGATACTCTATGCTGCTTCAGATAGGTTGTGAGCAATGTCCAGTTCGTGAGACTTCAGCCATCCGGAACCATCACCACTCCCGCTACTGCCTCCTGCCCGATTTCCATTTCAGGACACGCGCGGCGCAAACGGGGGTCCTGGTCCCGAAAATCAGAAACCACCGCATTTTCCCGTCCCGTCCCTCCGAATATCGAGACTTCAAGTAAGCCGCTGCGCGGCAGTTCTGATTCGAGTGCGTCCCGTCTAGGGATGCCATGCGGCGAAGCAACCGACGCGGGCTCGCCGTTGGCGGGCCCGGTCGGGTGTGTCACCTTGCGCAAAGGGCTTCTTCCTTC
>JBGTDH010000595.1:0-2655 GCA_041748435.1 Pirellulales bacterium | reverse complement strand
CGCTGCTCTCGTATGCCGACGTGAAGAAGCGCGGCCGGCAGATTCAGACGGTCACCAGCGAGCGCTTCATGCCGCCGTGGAAGAGCGTGGCCGGGCATGGGAAGTTTGTGGATGAACGGCGGCTGAGCGAAGCAGAGATCGACACGCTCGCTCGCTGGGTGCGGCAAGGAATGGCCGAGGGGGAGGCGAAAGACTTGCCGGCGCCTCCGAAGTTCAACGAGGGTTGGGCACTTGGCGCGCCCGATCTGATTGTGACCATGCCCGAGGCGTTTGAGGTGCCGGCCGACGGGGCCGATATCTACCGCAACTTCGTGCTGACCCTGGCGGTGCCGGAGGGGAAGTACATCAAAGCGGCCGATTTTCGGCCGGGTAACCGCACGGTGGTGCATCATGCGGCCTTGGCCAGCGATCCCACCGGCAAGCTGCGAGAGAAGGACGCGGCCGATCCCGCGCCTGGTTTTCCCGGCGGGCTGGCCATTCCGGGGCAGCTCTTTCCCGGCAGCCTGGCGGTGTGGGTCCCCGGCCACGATCCCATGCCGCTGCCCGTGGGCTTCTCTCTGCCGTGGAAACCCGGCACCGACTTGGTGCTGCAACTGCACCTGCATCCCAGCGGAAAGGTCGAGCGCGAGCAATCGACGGTGGGCTTCTATCTGACCGACGAGCCGCCGCAACGTTCGATGGCCGACCTGCTGCTGATCGACAAGAAGATCGACATCCCGCCCGGCGAGCGCTCCTACCGCACGCGCGATGAACTGACGCTGCCGTGCGAGATGGAGCTGCTAGGCCTGTTCCCGCACATGCACCTGATTGGGCGGGAGATCAAGATCACGGCTCAGCCGCCCGAGGGCGAAGCGTTCTCGCTGGTCTGGATCAACGATTGGGACTTCAACTGGCAGAGCTACTACCAGTGCCAGCAGCCGGTGCGACTCGCGGCCGGGACTAAGATTGTGATGGAAGCGGTGCATGACAACTCGGCCGACAACTTCCGCAACCCCAGCCGCCCGCCCCAGCGCGTGCAATGGGGCGAGCAGACGACCGACGAGATGTCCGTCGCTATCTTGCAACTGACGCCAATCGATGAAGTCGATTTGCTGAAGCTCGCCCCGCTGCGCCCGCGCATGATCGGCGGCATCCGAGCCCAGCGCGGGAAGTAGACGTCACTTCGACTCTACGCCCACCTTCCCGCGGGCTATCGCGGATCGGTTCGTTGCCGAATCAACAATTCGATGGGTAGAATGGGATAGAGGCCACAATCTTGAAACTGAAACTTGGAAAATGCCTACCACACTTACCCTTCCAAACGACGAAGCGGCAATTCTTGGTCGGGCCATCGATCAGGTCAACTGGCCGCTCACGCTCGAGGCGGCCCAAGCGATGTTACGGCTCAAGCTCGCTGACCAGGACGAAGCCCGCATGGACGACTTGGCGTCTCGGGCTCGCACAGGGGAGCTAACCGCCGAGGAAGAGTTTGAAATCGAAGAGTATCGCCAGGTAGGATGCTTGATTGAAATCGTCAAGTCGCAAGCTCGAGCATTTCTGGCTAGCCGTTGATGTCGATGGACGCTGAGTTGCATGAACTTGTGTGGCAGCGAGCGGGACGTCGTTGCGAGTATTGTCACTTGCCGGCCACGCTCGAATGGTTGCGATTCCAGATCGATCACATTATCGCGCAGAAGCACCTTGGCCCGTCCACCGTCGATAATCTGGCGCTGTCGTGCTTTCACTGCAACAGCTATAAGGGGCCTAACATCGCGGGCATTGATTTCGTCACAGGCCGCCTTGTGAAACTGTTCAACCCTCGGCGTGACGTCTGGACGCGACATTTCATATGGGACGGCCCGCTGCTCGTCGCCAAGACGCCCCGCGCCCGGGCGACCATTCAGGTTTTATGGATGAATCATCCCCGCATGATCCGCTTGCGCGTAGCGCTACTCGCAGAAGGTGGAACATTCATGCCCTAACCCGCCCGTAGGGCCTACTTCGTGTCTGTAATTTTCACCGTGATGACGTGCATCTGCCGCGTGTTGGCGGCATCGACGGCCACGACCATGAGCTGGGAGCCGTCCCGGTTCCAGTTCGGAGAGGGATCGATCCGCAGCACGCCGGAGATGAACCCGCCCTGATCGAAGCCCGGGGTCCGCACCCAGGCGCCGTCCGACAGGCGGACGAGGGTGTAATAGTTCTTCCCCTTGTCGCCGTATCCGTTGACGAACCACTTGCCATCGGCCGACAAGGCGATGTCGCCGCCGGGACTGGGGATGGCTTCCGGGGTGCCGATCTTGCCAACCGTTTCCTGCTTCTCCACGTCGAACAGGATCTGGTCTTTGCCATGAGCACCGATCATGGTGTCCCCGGACGCCCATTCCGGGTGCCCGCCGTTGTACCGCACCGGCCGCAGGTTGGAGCCGTCGGCGTTCATCACAAACGGCACGTCCAGCCGCTTGTCTTTGGTCTCGAAATCGCCGCGGGCAAAGAAGTAGATCCGGCTGTCGTCGCGGCTCCACAGGGTGTGGTTGATGAACAGCTCCTTTTCATCCACGTCTGGGCGCGCTCGCCGCACAGCATCGGCCATCTGTTTGTAAGAGACGAGCAGCGTCCGTTGTTTGGTCGCCACGTTCACCTGGAAGATGCCGTCGTCGGACGGGTGCCCGCCGC
>JBGTDH010000594.1:0-7359 GCA_041748435.1 Pirellulales bacterium | reverse complement strand
AGTAGCGATGAATCTCCAATTGCCCCACGGGCAAGGCCGCTCCGCTGAGCGTGCGCGCGAGCAAGTCGGCATCGCCGCGCCACGTTTCGGCGCGTAAGGTTTCACCCTCGACCCAGGTTCCCCATTTCAGTCCGAACAATTCGGCGGCCCCGGCGTCGCTGGGTGGGAAGAAGAGTACGTGTCCTCCGCGAGCAACGAATGCCTCCAATAGCTCTGCGGCAGTTCCGGTCGGCAGTGGTGACTGCCACAGCACCAGCGAAAGTTGCTCCCACGACACCGAGGGTAATTGATCGATCGTGAGCGTCTCGGCGGAGCATTTGGTGGATTCGTCGGGCGCGATCGAAGCCATCAACTCCAGCGGCCGCGCGGCCACCGGATCGTCGGCCACGACGAGGGCCCGCTGCTCCGGGGTCTTATCGAACACGAAGTAGTAGACATCGTCGGCCGGGTTGGCATCGGCGGGGATCGTCACGCGGCCCCAACCGCGTTCCTTGGTGGCCTCCAGGGGAATGCGATGATCGCGGACTTCCGTTTGCGGCCCGTTGAGCTCGACCGAGATGGCCGAGCGCGCGCCTTCAATCGCGAAGTTCAGCGGCAGCTCTTGATTGTCGCCACCTGTGTTGGCCGGTCTCTCCGAGACCGGCGGCGGGTTTCGGAGAAACCCGCCTACATTACGCGAAAGCCGCACGGAGACCAGCAGCTCGGCGCCCTCGCTCGTGGTCTGGCGGCGAACGCTCGTCACCCGCACGCCCACGTTGCCAGCCGCGGGCTGCGGATAGGCCAGCAGTTGGAACCGCACGCCTTGCGGAAACTCCAGGAAGGCGTCGCGCAGAGATTGCCAGCGGCCGCTCTCGGCGGTCCAGTCGTTCTCGCGCAGATCGGAGCAGATCCAGACATCGGTGCGGCCGGTGCGATGATCGCGAATGTAATCGTGAGCCGCCTGCAGCATCATCGGCAAATCGGCGGGAGCACTGGCCGGGCCCGTGGTGGGCAAGCTCTCCAGCGCCGCCGGGGAATCGATCTCGCGCGGCTCCCCCAGCGCACTCTCGATGAGCACCCAGCGATTGGAACCCAGCGTCGAGAGCGTCCGACTAAGCTGCTGGCGAGCCGTTTGCAGCTTCGATTCGCCCCCGCCCGCCGCGCGGTCTTGCATGCTGGGAGAACGATCCAGCAGCACGATGGTCGTGTCTGCTTTTCCGCCGGCGGCCAGGCCCAGCCAGCCGCTGGCCAAGGGGCGGCTCACGGCCATCACCAGCCCGGCCACGGCCAGCATGCGAAACAGCATGATCAGCCATTGCCGCAACCGCGAGTAGCCGCGGGCCATGCGCTGCGCGGCCATCAGAAACATCATGGCCCCCCATTGAATCGTCTGGAACCGCCGCTGATTGATGAGGTGGATAATGATCGGCAACGCCGCCAGCGGCAGCGCGATCAGGAGCCACGGTTGCAGGAAGCTCATCGCAGCCCCTTCGATTGCGCCCGGCTCATCAAGAAGCGAACCAGCACTTTTTCATAGTCTTCCCCGATGCTCGCGCGGTGATAATCGATGGCCGACTCCCGCACCACCTGCTTGAGCGCGGCCAGATACTCGTCCAACGCACGTTGATAGCGCTCGGCAATCTCGTTAGGTTCCGCAAAGATCGACGGACCGCCTTCCATATCCAGAAACCGCATCGGTCGGCGGAAGTTGAACTCCAACTCCAACGGGTCCAACAGGTGGAACACGGCCACATCGTGCTTGCGGAACCGCAGATGCTGGAAGCAGCTCGCCAGCACGGCCGGATCGATGAACAGGTCCGAGATGATCACCACCAGCGCGCGTTGGGCCGTCGTCTCCGCCAACTCGTGCAACACGGACGCCAGTTGCGTTTCTCCCTGCGGCCTGGCTTGCTCCAAGAGGTCAAACACCACGCGCAAGTGGGCCGGATTGCGCCGTGGCGGTACATGCTGCACAATGCCCTTGGCCACGCACGCCAAGCCGACAGCATCGCCTTGTTCCCCGGCCAGGTAACCCAGCGTGGCGGCAATTCGGCGGGCATAATCCAGCTTGCTCAGGCCCGTAGTGCCAAAGCCCATCGAGCCGCTCGTGTCCAACACAAAGCAGCAGCGCAGATTCGTGTCGGCCTCGAACTCCTTGACATAGAACCGGTCCGAGCGGCCATAGGCCCGCCAATCCAGCCGCCGCAGATCATCCCCCGGAACATATTTTCTATACTCAGCAAACTCGATGCTCGCCCCCCGATGCGGACTGGCATGCCGTCCCGAGACATTTCCCAGCATCGGCCGCCGCGCCAGTAGCGGCATGCCCGCCAGGCGCGAGAGCACCTGCGGATCTAGAAAACTACGTTGCTGGCGATCGGTGAACAAGATAGGGCCGCGGGCGAAAGGACTTCTTGGAACCACAATTAGATCGGCAGCACGCGCACGCGTAAGCGGGCTTCTTCGACAACGACCAGAGCGCCAGCAGCCAAGTCCGCATCGTGCTGTTGTAACGCACGCACGACAATCGCTTTGAGGTGGTTGGGCAACACATCCGACGCGCGAATCTGAAGCACACTCGGACCCTTCGCATGGGTGAGGGCCAACATCGTCCCGAAGTCGAGATCGTGTGTGAACACGACATACTCGTTAGCCAACGCCCAATCCATGATTGTTCGATCCGTGGCGCGCGGGTCGCCAACGCTGCACCAATGCACCGCAGGCCAGCCGTGATTCGACAACAGCGGCGCCCAGTCAGGTGAGAGGTTCATGTCGATCAAGACTTTAACGCTCATGCAACGGCAAGCGGAACCTCTCGCTCCTCCAGACGCCACGCCGCATAAGTCAGCGCGGCGTCCATGTCCTCCGCTTCTAAATAGGGATATGCCTTGAGTATCTCTTCACGAGACCTTCCCGCGGCCATCAGTCCCAGAATCATGGCTACGGTCACACGCATTCCGCGGATGCAGGCTTTGCCACCCATCACCGCGGGATCGTGAGTAATACGCGACAAGCCTGCCATGTTGTCCTCCATCATCAGACCCGACGGCTGAACAGAAGCCGGCGGACCGTCGCGCAGGTGGCCGGAAGTCCAGCCAGCTCCCTCGACGATTGCCGGGCTGCCGCCATCATACCAGCCGAAATGGGCCATGCCGACCGATTTCGGCGGACGGCCAAACGACCAAGGCGGCGGGTGCCTACAGGGCCGGGTAATCGGCGCGCACCTCAGGCGGAACGGGCTTGCCCTCCTGGATTGCTCGCTCCACCCGCACTCGATGCGCCGCATCGGTAGTCATCCCACCAATGACGCGAAGCCTCGCCTCCGATTCTGGATCATTCCCGTCCTCGCAGGCACGGCGCAAGTAATCTCGAACCTCCCGCCAGATGGCCAATGGCATCTGCCACGCCTCGGAAGCCGGTTGAACCTGGTTCGTTCCAATGTTAGGACCGCCGTCTGGTTGCACCGGAAGTGGCGCGATAGGTTTGATTGGTGGCTCGGTCTTGGGGCACCGGTGCTGCGCCGTCTTTGAGTTCACCGCCACGATCTCCCAGAGCTCCGCAGTGAGGGCCAACAGGATCCGCGGCGACGTGAATCCTTCATCATCGTTAAGTTCCATTTGCAGGTTCGCCGCGAGGTCCGCGATCGTGATGCGCCCAGATTCCGTGGCGCAAGCGTGAGCGGCGTTCTCCAACGACTGCATGGTCTCGCCAAGGCAGCACGGTTGGCACTCATCGAGCACCCTGACCACAACCTCGATGGCCTCGACAGGCACATCGAGCTGCTTCAGCCTACGGACAACATCTGCGATTGAGAGGCCTCCGCTGGGCGTGAAATCATCGGCATAACCGCAAGAATTCTCCGCAAACTCCATTTCTGACCAAGCGTCCCAAGCCGATTCGTCATCAGCGCCTTCGAAGCTGTATTCACGCATGAGAAAAACCTCCAAGACTTGTGTGATTGTGGATCAGCGATTGCTAAAACGGGAACCGGTGCGGCTTGTCAGTACTGCGGGAACCAATTGCCGCGCTGGGCGTCATGGCGCTTGCGTTCCTCCGGCGTCGAGAGGCCCCAATACCGGAAGTACTCGCTCCAGTGCGCGACCAAGCTCCACACAAGTTGCGAGTAGCGACAGCAGGAGCACTCGAAGACGTAGTTGCCACGATTCAGTCGCGCCATCAGGCTGCCGCATCTCGTGCAACGCACCTCCGGAAGCTCCGCTAGAACAATCAGGCGCGGTCGGCCGCAGGTCACACAGTTTTGCGACACGAACCCCCCGTCGCGGCTGCGTACGATGCGCTGCGGTGCGCCATGGCAACCAGACAGGGTTTTGCTGAAGAGATTGAGCTTTGACATGGGAGTCTCCTGGACAAAGGAAGGTGAGGAAACGCGGGAACGCGGTGGTGCCATAAACGAAGCGGCCGTGCCGAACCGGACGCTCTTGCCTGGTGAGCGTCGTTCGACACGGTCGACCGTCCGAGGATGTGTAACGTCGAGGCGCCTAAGGTCGCGGCAACGGGACGGAGAACCCGCCCACTTCCCGCTCCAGATCGATGATCCGCGCTCCCGCGGTCTCCAGATCGAGCAGAGCTGGATGAAACCACTCCTCGAACCCACAGACGATGACGTCTCCCCCAGCAAGAAGAATGTCCGTCAAGGCGGGAGCGTAGATGTGATCGTGCGATAATACAGCTACCGATTGGGGCCGCCCCAACCGTTGCTGGTAGAGGACGGTTTCCAGGTCGGTCAGAATGTACTCATCGACGGCGTCGTCGTTGTTCGGATAAGTGCCCGCGAATGCGGCCACTGGGACGAAGTAGCCCATGCCGTGCAGGGCACGGTAGAGTGGATACACATGCCGATTGAAACGCGCCTTGTCCAGCGGAAAGCAACAACCGCAATCGATTCCCAAGCTCAAGTGAAAGTGGCGTTTGACCACATCCCGACGTGGCCGTTCATACGCGAGCGGGCGGCGGCGAAGGATCTGCCCCAGCACGCCATCAATGTTCGCGCCATCCACCAGGACTCGTTCCTTTCGAGCAATCGCGACCATAAGAGCCACCTTTCTTCATGAGCGCGCAGCACCACACGTTGTGACAAACGTGGACACCGGAAGGAACGTCCTTCAGGTCAAAAAGAAGAGAGACCGTGTGCGGTTCACTCGCACGGCCACATAAATCTGATCATACCTCGTCCGTCCGCCCCCCAAGTAAGCGGCACTCTATGAGTACAGGAGTAGTGATACCCATACCGTGTGCCGATAAACCTCCCGTTAACGAGTGCGCGGTTCCTGGCGTGTGGGGCGCTGCTGATCGCAACGTGCGCACGTCGCGACAAACGTGAATTCCGGAAGGCACGTCGTTCCGGTCAAAGAAGGAGGCTGTGCGAGATTCCTCCGACGGCCTACGAAGCCCATTCTACCTCCTGGGTCAAGCCCCCCATGTGGCACTCTATGAGTAAAGACAGGGACGCTGACGCAATTCGACCTCGAGCTCGGACGATGAGACCGGCTATTGCAAATTGCAATAGCACTGCCCGCGGAGGAGCGGAGCAGTGGTGCCATCGCGATTCTGAAACCCCGAAACGCACGAGCAATTCGTTGTCATTGTGCCCGGAAAAACGAGGAGTGCGAGAATGCGATGTCGCGAGTCAGAGCCAGTCGGCGATCCGAATCTCCTGCGGATCGAGAAAACTTCGCGGCTCACGATCAGTGAACATCAGTGGGGAAGTGTGAGCATCAACTATAGCAGTCTTCGAAACTCATCAATGGTCAGGCCAGCATCCTTGATAATCGATCCCATGGTGATGGCATTGACGGGATTGTGGCGAGGGATCGACAACTTCCTTGTGCCGTCTGTCAAGATCGTGTGCTTTCCCTGTCGGAGTATCCAGAACCCAGCTCTCTGAAACGCCCGCACCGCGTCCAAATGATTAATGCCAGGCAGCTTGGGCATGCTTACACCGCAACTTCAATCTCGTGCATCTCTGCCCCGTCGCCAGGTTCGATCTCCGCGGCGAAGTACTCCTGAATGGCATCCGCAATGTTAACGAGCGCCTCGTCAACCGTATCGCCTTGCGACCAGCAGCCTGGCAAACTGGGCACACCGACCGCCACACCCTCTTCACTGGGATAAAGGGCCACCTTGAATTTCATCTCGCTCTCCTTTCGATTTGTAGCACGCTTGCTGATCCCAACGGGTGAAATGGGCTTCCCGCGCCATCATACACTTCGAAATGGGCTGTTGTCGCTGTTTAGCGAGCTTCAGCTTTCGTTGTGAGCGTCCCTCCCGGCGGCATTGTAAGCCATCAACGCTGGCACGGCCGTTTACCGCTCTTGTCGATTTGCGGCGGGATGGGTTAGCATTCGCGGTTGATGGCGGCTGGACTCTCGGCAAGGATGCCCGACGCCGCTGGTAAGACTCAGGAAAGGATTCCGCGAATGGCCACCTTGCGCGAACTGGCGGATCTGGTGCAGGGCGAACTGGCGGGCGACGGCTGCACGCCAATTTCAGACGCCGCCACGCTGGCCGACGTGCAGGCCGGACAGATCACGCTGATCGATCGGGTTGAGAAGGCCTCGCAACTGGATAGCTCGCTCGCGGCGGCTGCCCTCGCGCCTCGCGGCACGCCGGAGGGCAAGGGCAAGCTGCCCCTCATTCGCGTCGACGATGTCCACACGGCCTTCACGCTTTTGGTGCTGCACTTCCGGCCGCGCCGCGAGAAGAAACGCCTGGGCATCAGCTCCGCCGCGTGGGTCAGCCCCTCCGCTAGATTAGGAAAAAACGTCGATGTGCATCCCGGCGCGTCGATCGGCGACGATGCCGTGATCGGCGAAGGATCGACCATCCACGCAGGCGCGCGCATCATGGCCGGCTGCATCTTAGGCGCGAACGTCACCATCTATCCCAACGCCGTGTTGTACGAAGACACGCGCGTGGGCGATCGCTCGATTATTCATGCGGCCGTCGTGATCGGTGCAGATGGCTTCGGCTATCGGCTGGTCAACGGCCGTCACATGCCCGCCGCACAGTTGGGTTACGTGGAAATCGGTCCCGATGTCGAGATCGGCGCCAGCGCCACCATCGACCGCGGCGCGTACGGACCTACGCGCATCGGCGAGGGAACCAAGATCGACGATCAGGTGATGATTGCCCACAACTGCCAGATCGGCAAACACAACCTGCTCTGCTCCCAGGTGGGCATCGCCGGCTCCAGCAGCACGGGCGATTACGTCGTGATGGCCGGCCAGGCGGGGATCAAGGACCACACCAAGATCGGCGACCGCGTCACGGTTGGCGCCCAGGCGGGGGTCCACCGAGACGTCCCGAGCGGTCACCAGGTGCTCGGCTCGCCGGCTATCCCCGCCAAGGAACAGCGACGGA
>JBGTDH010000593.1:0-4000 GCA_041748435.1 Pirellulales bacterium | reverse complement strand
GATGAATTGGCTGGCCTGGGCCGCACGCAGCCGCTGGCCGCCGTGGCCATGTCGGTGTTCATGTTCAGTCTGGCAGGCGTGCCTCCGCTGGCCGGTTTCTGGGGCAAGCTGGCCTTGTTCCGAAGTGCCGTGAGCGTGGCGCTAAATCCCCAGGGCCGTCCTGAAATGGAGTACTGGTTCATCGGACTGGCGATCATTGGCGGATTGAACGCCGCCGTGGCTGCGGCCTATTATCTGCGGATCGTCGGCACGATGTATTTCCGCGCCCCCTTGGCTACCGTGCCCGCCTCCGGCCGCGGCCCTTGGACCGCCATGTTCGCCAGCGCGCTGTTGGTGCTGGCGGTGGGCCTCAGCCCCAAGCTGCTCATCACCACCGCGTTCGATGCCGCCCGCACCCTGCGCCGCGAGGAACCACAGCCCGCCACGGCGTCCGCTCCGCTGGCTGCCCCGTTAGCAGACGCTACGCTGTTGTCGCAATAGGTCGACCGCAGTCCGAATGTCGATTAGACTCTGGGTTGGGCAAGATTGTTCACCACCATCGCGGAAAGCGAGTCTTATCATGCGCTGTTGTGTCGTAGCGTTGATCGTTGTTAGCAGTTGGATGTCTGGTCAGGGAGTGCCGGCCGCGGAACCGAGCCCCGCCAAGACGCTGCTGACCGAGCGGGGTCCGCTGATGTTCGCCGATGATCTCACGCAAGCGCCGGCCCAGCCGTGGCGCGTGGCCAAGGGATCCTGGACCCTTGTGGAGGGCGCCGTCCAGGTGCGGGAGCTCCAGAGCGACATGCACGGCGCCGTGGCCCGCCGGCCCGCGCCGCAGGCCAACTTCATCGTGCAGTACGATTTCAAGCTGGATGGCACGAAGCGCACGACGCTCAGCATCAACGACGCCAAGGGCCACTGCTGCCGCGTGCTGCTTGATCCGGCAGGCCTGGCTCTGCAAAAGGACTCGCACGATCAGAACAAGACCGACAAGGCGGCCATTCTCGATCGGCAACCCACCGACATCGCACCGGGAAAATGGCACACGCTGCTGGTGGAGATCCTGGGTGCAGAAATGGTGGCCAGCCTGGATGGCAAGCAGGTGGTGTTCGGCTCGCATCCTTCGATCGACGTGCCCAAGAAGGACATCGGTCTGACCGTCGCCGGCGAGAGCGCCTCGTTCCGCAACTTGCGCGTGTGGGAAGCCAGGCCCAACAGCGCCTGGGAAGCAACCAAAGCCGCGTTGGCCAAGGACCGTCCCAAGACGGCCAGCGCGGGTCGCTAAGGCGACTAGACACCCATCCTGTCTTATCCTGTCATCCTGTCCCTTTATAAGACAGGATGACAGGATGAACAGGACCACATAGTCCAGGGATCGCTCATGACCAGGCAACTGCTGCTCTTAATCGCATTGATCGCTCCTTCCGTCACGGCGGCGGAGCGGCCCAATATCTTGTGGCTGGTGGCGGAGGACTTCGGCCCCGAGCTGGCCTGTTACGGCGCCAGCCAGGTCTTCAGTCCCAACCTGGACAAGCTCGCGGCCGATGGCATGCGGTTCACGCGCGCCTATACCACGGCGCCCGTCTGCTCGGCCAGCCGCTCGGCCTTCATGACGGGCATGTATCAGACTACGATCGGCGCGCACAACCATCGCTCTCACCGCGACGACGGCTACGAGCTGCCCGCAGGAGTGCGCGTGATCAGCGATTGGATGCGAGACGCCGGTTACTTCACGGCCAACGTGCGGCAGTTGCCGGAATCGTTCGGGTTCAAAGGCAGCGGCAAGACCGATTGGAACTTCACGTATCCCAAGTCGCGCCAGCCCTTCGACAGCGACGCTTGGGGCGATCTGAAGTCGCAACAGCCGTTCTTTGCGCAGATCAACTTTCAGGAGACGCACCGGGCCTTTCGCGCGCCGGCGAAGGCCGATCCGGAGAAAGTGGCGATTCCGCCGTACTACCCGGATCATCCGATCACGCGCAAAGATTGGGCCGCGTACCTGGATGCCGCCAGCGAGTTGGATCGCAAGATCGGCGTAATTCTGAAGCAGCTTGATGAGGATGGCCTCGCCGCGAACACCGTGGTGGTCTTCTCAGCCGATCATGGGCAGGCGCACGTACGCGGCAAGCAGTTCTGTTACGAGGAAGGCCTGCACATTCCGCTGATGATCCGCTGGCCGAAGGCGTTCGCCGCGCCGAAGCATTACCAGGTGGGCAAGGTGGACGATCGTCTGATCGAATCGCTGGACCTGGCGCCCACGTTCTTGGATATCGCAGGCGCGGCAAAGCCCTCCAAGATGCAAGGCCGCGTCCTGCTGGGAGAGCGGGCCGATCCGCCGCGGCAGTACGCGTTTGGCGCCCGCGATCGCTGCGATGAGACGGTGTTTCGCTTCCGCACGGTACGGGACGAGCGGTATCGCTACATTCGCAACTTCACGCCCGATCGGCCGTTCTTGCAGAAAAACGATTACAAAGAGCGCAGCTATCCGGTGTGGAACCTGCTCAAGGAACTGCACGCCGCCGGCAAGCTCACGCCGGAGCAAGCAGTGCTCTGCCAGACGACGATGCCGCCTGAGGAGTTGTATGACCTGACGGCAGATCCGCATCAGGTTCGCAACCTCGCCGCCAGCGCGAGTTCGGAACATCAAACAGCCCTGGCTCGCATGCGAGGCGTGCTGGAGAAATGGATCGAAGACACGAACGATCAGGGCCGCACGATGGAGCCTCCGGAAGTCGCCGCGGCGAAGGGCGCGACGAAGCCTGCCGCGGAAAAGCCCAAGCCTCGCCAAGCGGGCAAGTAGTCTCTCACTTCAGCCGCGCGCCCTCCGCGAACTGCTTCAGATCGGCGCCTTTGAGCACCGCGGCCAGCAGATCGGGTAGGCGATCGGGCGTGCAGCCAAAGCAGGGCATGCCCAGCTTGGCTAGCTTCTCCGCCAGAGTGGCGTTGAAGGACGGCTGCCCCTGGTCCGAGATGGCCAGCAACGTGACGGCCTTCACGCCGCTCTCCAACAGGAACTCCATCCGCTTCACGAAGCGGCTTTCGTTCGGGCTGGTGTCGTACAGATCGGCCAGCAGAATGTAGAGCGTCTTGGAAGGCGTGTGCATGAACCGCTCGCAGAAGCAGGTGGCCTTCCAATAATCTTCCGCGCCGCCGAGCTGCACGCCGAACAGCAAGTCGACCGGGTCCTGGCAGAGCTCCGTCAGGTCGACCACTTCCTCGTGGTTGAACGCCACGACGTGCGTCTCCACCGCCGGCATGCTAGCCAGAATGGCGCCCATGATCCCGCCGTAGATCAGCGAGGTAGCCATCGAGCCGGACTGATCCATCGCGATGATCACGTTCCATTCGTTCTGCCGCTGCTGCCGGCGGAAGAACGAGATGCTCTCCGGGATAATCACGTTCAGCTCGGGATTGTAGTTCTTGAGATTGCGGCGGATGGTGCGGGGCCAATCGAGGTTGGGGAAGCTGCGAAAATGGCAATGCTGGTTGCGATCCAACGCACCGCGCACCGCCTGGGCGAACTTCGACTCCAGCCGCTTCCGCAGCTCCTCCACGACGCGCCGCACTAAGTCTCGGGCCGCCGCCTTCGCCTTCTCCGGCACCAGATTCTTGAGTTCCAAGACGGTGCTGGCCAGATCCAGCGAGGGCTCGATCTTTGCCATCAACTCCGGCTCGAACAGCAGCTCCTTCAGGCCGCGCCGCTCAATGGCATCCTGCTGGAGCAGCACCACCACATCCCTTGGGAAGAAATTGCGAATCTGGTCCAGCCAGCGGGCCACGCGCGGCATGGAACGCCCCTTGGCCGCGCCGTGCGGGCGACCCTCGGTGGGCGATTCCCATTCACTCTTGCTGATCTCGTCGTCTCCCCCACCGCCGTAGAGCGCCTCGAGGGCTTCGTCCATCTCGAGTTGCTCGGCCGAGAGGACACAGCCCGCCGGCCCCATCTGGGAGAAGGTGCTTTGCGTGGTCTTCCCCAGCACCAGCCGCCAGCGTTGCAATTGATCGGGATTCATTGGAGTAG
>JBGTDH010000592.1:0-2071 GCA_041748435.1 Pirellulales bacterium | reverse complement strand
ATGCGAGATCAACGCCCCTAGGCCTGGTCCGTGCGGCGCGGTTGTAGTTCAACGCGGCTTCTATCCTCATCGCTCCCGATTGCGCGATTTTTCCGAGGCCGCGCTTTGTGCGGGAGCGACGAGGATAGAAGCCAATTCGTTAGGCGTGGCACTGCACAACTACCACGATGTGAACAAGAAGTTCCCGCCCGCTGGGTATGGCTACGGCTGGTGCCTTAATCCGCAGAATAATCCGGTGCAAAGGGTAACCAACACCAGCGGCTGGGTGCTGGTGCTGCCGTACATCGAACAAACCGGCAAGGCCGACGCGATCGACCTGACGCGGACCATGACCAATCAGATGAACGGCAACACGGGGTGCTGTGGTCCTAATGCGTCGTTAGGAACGCTGCAAGGGGATGCCAATCCCAGTCCGGGAACAGGAAATGGGCCAATCGCGGCACAGTTGATCTCCACGTTTCTGTGCCCTTCCGATCCGGGCGACAAGTTCCTGGACGCCACGAGCCTGTACAGCATCAAGCCAGGGAGCGGGCTGCTGGGGGCCAAGACGAACTACGATTTCAGCGTCGATCAGAACTACAACTGTAGTTCTTGGAAGAACACGTTGATGTCCAACCGTCGCATGTTCGGACAGGATACCATCGACGCTCCGAATGCGTCTCCGAGCAAGGTGCTGGGGGACACCACAACCGCGATGGTACTGGATGGGACGAGCAACACCATCGCCGTGGCGGAATGCACGCTGGACGTGCTCAACGGCCGCCGCGCCGCCTGGGCTTATCGGAATTGGGTGCAGGTGGGCGTGGATATTGGCGCCGTGGCGGGCATTAACGTCTGGGACCGTCCCGCGGGTAGCGGTACGAATTTCAAGTTCGGGCGTTTGGGCGACTGGTTCTGGACCGGCAGCTTGCACCCTCACGGGATGCAGGCCGTGCTGGCCGATGGCTCGGTCCGCTATATTCGTCAAACGACGAGCGCTACCGTACTCGCTCGATTGGCGAGGATGGCCGATGGACAGGCCTTGCCGATCATGCCGTGATTTGCTGTTGAGCTACTTCGAATTTCATAAACTCGGCGGTAGGCGGCCGCAAACGAAGGAGGACCCGGCAGCATGCTGCATTTTCTACGTGGCGTGGCGATCCTGGCAGGTATTGTTGTTGCCGGCTGCTCCGAGGCTCGTGATCCCAGCCTTCCCGATCTCACCCCCGTTTCAGGGATGATCACTCTGGACGGCAAGCCCCTGGCCAACACGACGATCTCGTTCGTTCCCACCGGCGGCACGCGCGGCACTTCCGCCGGGGGCGCCACTACGCCGGACGGCAAATACACCCTCTCGTCCATCCATAATGGCAAGGGTGCCGCCGAGGGCGACTTCAAGGTCATCATCAGCAAGCTGAAGCGGAAAGACGGGTCCGATTTCCCGCTCGATTCTCCCGAAGGTCCGATGGACGCCGGCGCCGACGAGAGCCTGCCGCCAGAGTATAGCGATCCGGAAAAGACCAAGCTCACCGCCACCGTGCCCGCCGGCGGCGGCACGATTGATTTTCCGCTGAAGTCCAAGCCTTAGAGCAATTCCCTCCGACATGCGAACTGCGCCGGCCGTGTCCAAAAAGAAGTCTTCTACGCCGCGTGAACTGTGGGCTCGGTTTTGCGACCAGCATCAGGCGTTTGTCGATCGTCTGAGCTCGGCGGCGCTGGCGATGTCTTCCCCGGAGCGGTTCGAAGAGCTGCTGCGCACCGGCAAGACGGTCGATAAGGCTCAGCAGTCCACGCTGGCCGATCTCTCCCGCGACGAGTGGCCGCTGTTCTTCACGTTCGTGCGGCACTTCAACCAGCACCGGCCGGTCGAGAAGCTCGAGGCCGCCTACCCGGCGTACTTCAAAGAGCATCGCAAACGCGGCACGGTGCATGGGTGAGAGGGAGGGGACTAGGGGCAGGGCGATCGCACGTTAAGTCATTTGCCGAACAGCACTTGTTCGAGGTAGGAGTCGTCCCAGCCCGCGGTGAGTCGCTTGTTCTTGATGCCGACTTTGAGCGTGGGCTCATTCTTGAGCATGCTGAGCGCCGTGCG
>JBGTDH010000591.1:0-8526 GCA_041748435.1 Pirellulales bacterium | reverse complement strand
TCAGCGCGCTGGAGCAGGCTTCGCACGCCTTCAGCAAGACGCTCTACGAAGGCGGCGCCCAAGCCGGCGCGGGGGGCGCCGGGACGCAACCCGGCCCCAACGGCAACAAGGCGGCCGATGACGAAACCATCGACGCCGAGTTCGAAGTAAAAGAGTAACGCACGCCAGTTATCTGGAACCTATCAACTGGCCGGCAGGAACGGTTCCTGCCGGCCAGTTCTGTTTGCTACGGCCCACGGACCACTAACCACTGACGAAAATGCCATTCCGATTCGACAAACTCACCATCAAAGCCCAAGAGGCTGTCCAACGGGCTCAGAGCCTGGCGGCCGATCGGGGCTGTCCGCAGATCGATCCGTTGCACCTTCTGGCCGGGCTGCTGTCCGAGGAGGAGGGCATTGTCGGACCCGTGCTCGATAAGATCGGCGCCAACCGGAAGCAGTTGGAGCGCACGGTGGAGGGGGAACTGAACCACTTGCCAAAAGTCTCCGGAGGCGCACCGCCGCAGCCTTCGCCCGTGGTGATGCAAGTCTTCGAGGCCGCCTCGCGCGAAGCGGAGACGATGAAGGACGAGTTCGTCTCGACCGAGCATCTGCTCCTGGCCCTGACCAAGACCGACAGCAAGGCCAAGAATCTGCTCAAGCTCAACGCCATTGGCGAGAAGGAAATCCTCAAAGCCCTCAAAGACGTTCGCGGCAGCGCGCGGGTAGAAGATCAGAACCCGGAGGGCAAGTTCCAAGCCCTGCAGAAGTACGGCATCGATCTCGTCGAGCGCGCCAGCAAAGGCAAGCTCGATCCCGTGATCGGCCGCGACCAGGAGATCCGCCGCGTGATTCAGGTGCTCTCGCGCCGGACGAAGAACAATCCCGTGCTCATCGGCGAGCCCGGCGTTGGTAAGACCGCCATTGCGGAAGGCCTGGCCCAACGCATTGTGCAGGGCGATGTTCCCCAGAGCCTGAAGAACCGCCGCGTGGTGTCGCTGGATCTAGGCGCCCTGATCGCCGGCACCAAGTATCGCGGCGAGTTCGAGGAACGCCTTAAGGCCGTGATTCGCGAAGTGCAGGACCGCGGCGACGTGATCTTGTTCATCGACGAGCTGCACACGGTCGTGGGCGCGGGCGCCGCCGAAGGGGCCAGCGATGCCGCCAACCTGCTTAAGCCGGCCCTGGCCCGCGGAGAGCTCCGCTGCATCGGCGCCACGACGCTCGACGAGTACCGCAAGCACATCGAAAAAGACGCCGCTCTGGAGCGGCGGTTCCAGCCCATCATGGTGGGCGAGCCGAACGTGGAAGACACGATTGCCATCCTGCGAGGCCTGAAGCCGCGGTACGAAGCGCATCACAAGGGCGTGAAAATCAAGGACTCTGCGCTGGTGGCCGCGGCGCGGCTTTCGGATCGCTACATTGCCGATCGCTTCCTGCCCGATAAGGCCATCGATCTGGTTGATGAAGCCGCCAGCCGTCTGGCGATGGAACTGGAAAGCGTCCCCTCGGAGATCGACCAGGTGCAGCGCCGCCTGGTGCAACTGGAGCTGGCCGCCCGGCAGCTTGCCGATGAAACCGAGGAGCACGCCCAGGACCGCCTGACCGAGATCGAAGAGGAGATGCAGGACTTGCGCAGGAAACTCGTCGACTTACGCGAGCAGTGGGAGGCCGAGAAGCACGGCATGGGCGATGTGGCGCAGATGCACGCCCGCCGCGAGCAGGTGGAGCACGAGTTCGAGCAGCTTTCCACGTCGATCAAAGAGAAGCAATCTTCGGGCATGCCGGTCAGCGAGGCCGATTATCAGAAGCTCTACGAGTTGGATATGGAGCGGAAGAAGATCGCCAAGCTGTTGGAGACTGCCGTGCCCGCGCAGCCGGAAACGGGCAAGCGGCGGTTGTTGCGGCGCGAGGTGGGCCCCGATGAAATCGCCGAGGTCGTCAGCGCCTGGACCGGCATTCCGGTCACCCGCATGCTGGAGACCGAAAAGGCCAAGCTGCTGGTGATGGAAGACCGGCTGCATCTGCGCGTCGTGGGCCAGGACGAAGCGGTCGAGGCCGTGGCCAACGCTGTCCGCCGCAGCCGCAGCGGCTTGCAAGACCCGCACCGCCCCATCGGCTCCTTCCTATTCCTCGGACCCACGGGCGTGGGCAAGACGGAGCTCTGCAAAGCGCTGGCTCAAGTGATGTTCGACGATGAAAACGCCATGGTGCGCATCGACATGAGCGAGTTCATGGAGCGGCACACCGTGAGCCGCCTGATCGGCGCGCCTCCTGGCTACATCGGCTACGAAGAAGGGGGCCGCCTGACCGAAGCGGTCCGCCGCCGGCCGTACTCGGTGGTGCTGCTCGACGAGATCGAGAAAGCCCATCGGGACGTGTTCAACATTCTGTTGCAGGTGCTGGACGACGGCCGCCTGTCGGACAATCAGGGGCACACGGTCGATTTCACGAACTCGATCATCGTGATGACCTCGAACATCGGCAGCCAGCTCATCCAGGAGATCACGCGGACCGGCGGCTCGGAAGAAGAGCTGCGGCAAGGCGTGATGGAATCCCTGGAGGGCAAATTCCTCCCCGAGTTCCTCAACCGCATCGACGAAGTGATCGTTTTCCATCCGCTCAAGCGCGAACAGATCCGCCGCATCGTCGATCTTCAGATCCAGCGCCTGCAAGCGCAGCTCGCCCAAAACGACCTGCAGCTCGAGGTCTCCGACACCGCGCGCAACGAGATCGCCACGCGCGGCTACGATCCCACCTACGGCGCGCGTCCCCTAAAGCGCGTCATTCAACAACAACTCCAAAACCCCCTCGCCTCCGAGCTCCTCCGCGGCCACTTCCTTCCCGGTAGCACCATTCGCATCGATTTTCAAGACGGCGAATTCACCTTCGAGCGGGCCAGCGAGCCGGAACACGGACTTCATCCCGTGTGCGTACGCTAGTTTGTTCAGGATGACAGCGCCTTGAGAAATGCTATCCACAAAAACACACAAGCCCGGAGCCTGCTCTTGGGCGGCTCCGGGCTTGGTGCTATGCGCGAACTCGACCCCCACTCCGTTGGAGGTGTGGGCTTGAACGAACGCGCCGGTGATTTCATCGAGCAGCGACGGTAGGTATTCCGCCACGGTCCGGCTCGGTCGCCCGGAGCCGGCTGCTACGCACTTTTGTTCTTGGGCTCGGCGATGGGGAACAGCCGCTGCCGGCCGCACACCACGTCATCGGTCACAATGTACTGCTTGCCGGGGCCTTGCTCGGGCAACTCGTACATCACGTCCAACATGACCTCTTCAATGATCGACCGAAGACCCCGTGCGCCTGTCTCTTTTTCGTGCGCCCGCTTGGCAATCGATTTCAGAGCCCCCTCGGTAAAGGTAAGCTCCGCGTCTTCCATCTCGAACAGCTTCTGATACTGACGCACCAAAGCGTTGCGCGGCTCGGTGAGCACCCGTGTGAGGGCGTCGCTGTCCAGCGGCTTTAACGCAGAGACCACAGGCAAGCGTCCGATGAGTTCGGGAATCAGGCCGAACTCCAGAATGTCGTCGCTCGTGACTTGCGGCAACAACTCGCTCATGGCGGCTTCGCCCATCGAGGGTCCCGATTCCTGGCCGAAGCCAATCTTCTTGCGACCCAGACGCTTGGCAATAATCTTCTCCAGGCCCACGAACGTGCCGCCGCAGATGAACAGGATGTTGGTCGTGTCCATCTGAATGTACTGCTGCTCGGGATGCTTGCGTCCACCCTGGGGCGGAACATTGGCCATGGTGCCTTCCAGCATCTTGAGCAGGGCTTGCTGCACGCCTTCGCCGGACACATCCCGCGTAATGGAGACGTTCTGGCTGGTCTTGCCGATCTTATCGATCTCGTCGATGTACAGCACGCCGCGTTGGGCCGATTCCAGATCGAAATCGGCCGCGTGCAGCAGCTTTAACAGCAGGTTCTCGACATCTTCGCCCACATAGCCGGCTTCGGTTAGCGTGGTGGCATCGCCAATGGCAAAGGGCACATTGAGAATGCGAGCCAGCGTGCGAGCCAACAGCGTCTTGCCCGATCCGGTGGGACCAATCAGCAAGATATTGGACTTATCCAGCTCGACATCGGAGCCGCCTTCGGCGCCGAGCGTCAAACGCTTGTAGTGGCTGTGAACGGCGACGGAGAGCACCTTCTTGGCCTGCTCCTGGCCAATCACGTACTCGTCCAGTTGCCGCGAGATTTCCCGCGGCGCGGTAATCTTCGTGAAGAGTTGCTTGCCGGTGCCGCGCCGTTTGCGCTCCTGCTCCAGGATCGACTGGCACAGCTCGATGCATTCTCCGCAGATGTAGACGTCTCCGGGTCCTTCGACCAACGGACCTACATCCCGATAACTCTTTCGGCAAAACGAGCAAAAGGCGTTCTTCTTGGTGGTTCCACCTCCACGGCGGCCTCCATTCAAGTCCCTGCTTGAGGGCATGCCTACTCCTTTCCACAGCCCCCCATCTGTTGCCCGACAACGGGCAGAGAATTCGGGGCAAACTCCAAGGTGTCGCTCGAGTGGCCAGTTAGTGGTTCTGCCAGGTTTGGCCTTGGGGGCATCCTTGTCCGCACTCGCTTCGAGCTATCAAGCGATTCTCTGCTAACATCGTGCGGCAGCCCGCCGCTGGTCCAACTGTTCCCCGCGGCGTGGCATCAGCTACCCTGCGCGCACAAGCCGAACGATCGGCAGAATGCTTGCAGTGCTAGCGACCGGCTGCGAAGGAACTCGTACGAATGCCGTCGACACCTCAGGACCCAGCCCCCATCCAACAATCGACCCGCGAGACCCGCAGACTCACCCGCAGCGGGGAGTGTCGTCCCAGTTGCGCCAACTGCTCCAAGTTTACACTGCTCCAGATTATACGGAGCTGGGATCGGCGCTCTTTACCTCACGCTGCATCCGGGAGGCCAAGCGAGTCTTGATGTTCTTGTATTCTTCGTCGCTCAGCTCTCCTTGCTCGTGCAGTTCGTGAAACGTGGACATCATTTCGTTCGTCGGCGTGTTTTGGTCGTACACCATGTGCTTGCAACGAACAATCACGAAAACACCCACGGCCACCAAGGCGCTGCAGCCGGCAAATGCCAGCATCATCTCGGCGACCGCGTCTCTTAGAATTCCAGACATTCTCTTCCCACCCGCCGATTGGCGCGCGACGTGCCTTCCCCACTGACCCGTTCCATCGCCAATTATGCCGGTCGCGCGCGGCCTGGTCCAGCAGAAAGTTTGATATTCTGGAAGCGTTTTCTGAACACTTCCCACGCCGCGCCAATTGACACATCCGGGGCGTGACTCTTAGGTTAGCATTCGTCCAACATTTGCCGTGACTTGCAGCCCGCCACGCACCTCCGTCAGCCTCTACCATGCCCAAGGACGCAGATCTTGCCCGAGTTCTCCAATCCGCCATCGTAGCCGTCGTCCGCGCCCCCAGCGGAGAGCTGTTGGCCGATGTGGCACAGGCCCTGTTGGCCGGCGGCGTGGAAGTCATGGAGATCACGTTTACCGTCCCGCGGGCAGAGCGGGTCCTGGAGCAAGTGGCAGATCGCCTGGGAGACAAGATTCTGTTGGGCGCCGGCACCGTCTTGGATACGGAGACTGCCCGCGTGGCGTTATTGGCCGGCGCTCGGTTCATTGTAGCGCCCACGGTCAACCTCGACGTGATAAGAATGTGTCAGCGGTACGATAAACTCATCATGCCGGGCGCCTTCTCGCCGACGGAAGTCCTTACCGCCTGGGAGGCTGGGGCCGACATCGTGAAAATCTTCCCCTCCGAGATCACGGGACCGGCCTATCTCAAGGCGTTGCATGGCCCGCTGCCGCAAGTTCGACTGATGCCGACCGGCGGAGTGAACCTGCAGACCGCGGCCGAGTTCCTCAAGTGCGGCGCGTGCGCGCTGGGGATTGGTGGCTCGCTCGTGGAACCCAAAGCCGTGGCCGCCGGAGACTTGGGTCGCATCGAATCGCTGGCTCGGCAATACGTCGAGATCGTGCGTAAGGCGAAAGCGGCCTGAGATGGTCGACCCGCAGATTTCGTAGACGATTTCTTCCGGCTCAGCATAGAATAGGCGAACGTATTCGCCGTCTCCCCAAGTGTCGACCATCCCATGCTGCGGACGCTTGCATTCGCGATGTTTCTGGCGGTGGTCTTGCCACCGCCTTCGTGTCAGGCTGCTAGCGAAGACGCCGAGTTGCAGCAGCAAGCATCGCAACTGGTCGAGCAACTGGGCAGCGACTCGTTCCGCGCCCGGCAGCGCGCGGAATACGATCTCTCTTTGTTGGGCGTGCCGGCCAAGCGGGCCTTGTTGCACGGTCTGAAGTCGGGCGATGCCGAAGTGCGGGAGCGATGTCGCCGCTTGCTGGTGGTGGTGCTGGAGCAAGACTATCAGGCGCGCGTCGATGCTTTCGCCGCCGACACGCAAGGCCGCACCGATCATCACCTGCCGGGCTGGGACCGCTTCCGCGCATTGGCTGGCGAAAGCCTGGGCGCCCGGCAACTGTTCGTCGACATGCAGCGGACCGAATCCAAGCTGCTGGAAAGCGCTGCCGCCGATCCCGACGCGGGCAGCGACATGCTGCTCTGGCGGTGCGAAGACTTGCAGCAAACGGTCAGCCGCCCGACGGATAACGAAAGCCGTTCGCTGACTTTGGGCAGCATCGGCGCGGCGTTCTTCGTCGGCTCGGACACGCGCGTGCCGATCAACGATCGCGTGGCCTCGTATTTGTATAACTTTGGCTACCAGCCCGCGTTGCAGACGGCGATTCAGCGCGGTCCCAAAGTCGAGCCGCTCAAACGGATCCTCGGCGCGTGGGTTGTGCGCACCGCCAACTCCAACAACGCGTACCCGGGCATGGTGTTGGCCATTCAATACGATCTGCGAGAAGGCCTCGGTCCTGCCACTGGTCTACTCAAGCAAGCCGGCGGACCGCCGCACTTCGTGCAGTTCGCCATCCTGGTTGTGGGACGCTTTGGGGGCAAAGAGCACCTGACGGTCCTCGAGCCTTTGCTGGAGAACACCAGCGCCCTGGTGACACAGACCGTGGGCGGCCAGCAACTGCGCTGCGAAGTTCGCGATGTGGCGCTGGCCGCGCTGCTGCATCTCACGCAGCAGGATTTCAAGGAGTATGGCTTCTCGCAGTTGCAGCGCAATGCCCAGACGCTGTTCAACACCAACAGCGTCGGCTTCGCCACCGACGAAGCCCGCACCGCCGCGCTGGCCAAATGGAAAGCCTGGTCGCTGGTCCGCCCGTAGCATCTGTTCCTTGCGGGTCGGGGGCGGGCTTCCTAGAATCGGGCAGGCAGTAGGCGCGGATTGTCAGGAGATTGTGAGCATGATGTTGCAGCGTAAACCGGTGTTCCCCGGTGTGATTGAGTTGAATTACCAGGCCGGCGAACGCATCGGATGCAACGTCTACCTGGTCTACGACGGCGACGAATGGATTCTGATTGATGTAGGTTTCGAGGATGTCGTCGATGAGATCGTGCAGCTTATCCGCCAACTCGATTTTCCCCTGGCACATTGCCGGATGGTGATCGCCACGCACGCCGATGTGGACCATATCCAGGGGCTGGCCAAGATCAAGCAGCTCTTGAAGTGCCCCGCCGCCGGACACACGCTGGCGGCCGAGCCGCTGGCCACGGGCGATCGCATCAAGACCTACGCCGAGATCGCCGCCCAGGGCATTCATCTGGAGATGCCGCCGGTTACGCTGGACCGGTTGCTGGCCGAGGGGGACACCCTCACCGTGGGCAAGCTGGAGTTGGAGGTGTGGCATACGCCGGGCCACACGGATAGCCAGTTAAGCTTCCGCCTGGGCGACCTGCTGTTCAGCGGAGACAACATCTACCGCGACGGCTGCGTGGGTGTGATCGACGCGCATCACGGCAGCGACATCACGGCGTTCGTCAAATCGCTCCAGCGTATTCGCGCCAGCGACGTGAAATGGCTGCTCCCCAGCCACGGTCCGATCTTCCGCCGCGACAACGCGGTGCTCGATCGCACGATTGCCCGCCTGGAGGGTTATCTACACATGGCCGACTTTGGCACCTGCGCTACCGACTGGCCGTTGATGGACGAATGGGACGAGGAGCTGGCCTCCGGAAAGCTGCCAGGTTAGAGCGTTCGTAGTACCGGCTTCAGCCGGAAGAATTAGCGCAGACGTTTCAACTCCTCGGTCACGCGCAGTTGCCACGCATCTTGACGCTCGTAATTGCGGCCGTGTTCGGTCTCTTCGTCGTAGCGGGTCTGCTCCTGGAGCATGGCATCTGCCACGGCGCGAAACTCGCGCGCCACCGTGGCGTCGAGCGCGGTCTGAGCCGCGGCTTCTGTGGCGCCCTTGCCCACGAGCGTGCCGCGTCTGATGAACGTCTCCATTGCTTTACGCCATCGCAAGGCATAGAGATGCGTGATATCGAAGTGCAACTGTTCGTGTGCCAGCAGCCGCTGATCTTCCAACGCGATATTCCAAGACTGATTCGGGTCTACTTCCGCGAATATCGTGGCGCTGACGGGGAAGATTTTCACGCCGCCCGCGATTCTC
>JBGTDH010000590.1:0-6567 GCA_041748435.1 Pirellulales bacterium | reverse complement strand
GGCGTGCAAGGCGCGCGGCCCGGCGCCACGCAACAAGACAATGGCGCCGGACTTTTGCAGGGCAACGAGCGCTTCACCCGGCAAGGTCGCCAGGCGGGGCAGTTCGTTGGCGCCGATACTACCGATCTACCCACCGCCCTGACCAACTTCGCCACCGGCCTGACGGGCCAACAGCGCGGTCGCAATGGGCAACAGCAGAACCAGGGCCGGGGGGGGCAACAGGCCAATCAGCAAGGGGGCCGCTCGACCGGCGGGCGCAGCTCTCAGCAGCAGGTGAACTATCGCATCTCCCGCAGCGTGGGCTTCGATTACGTGCTTCCCTCCGCGGCGGAGCTGCGAACGCAACTCGGCACACGTTTCCAATCACTGCCCGGCGTCAGGGCCGTGGGGCCGATTGATGTATCGCTCCAGCAGCGGACGGTGGTGCTACGTGGGACGGTCGCCACGGCCCATGATCGCGATCTAGCCGAGCGATTGGCGCTCCTAGAGGCCGGTGTCGACCAGGTCCAAAATGAGCTGACGATTGCCCCGCCGACCCCGACGGCTGGGCCCACGCCAACGGCTCCTGCGAATTGATCACGCTGGTGCGCGGCGCATTGTTGCCGCTGGATGTGGTCACGCCCGGCGTGTTGGCGGCACCCGTCGAAATCGGGAAGCGATTGCCCGGCGCGCCGGAAATCGGGATCGTCGTCGTCGTCATCTGCCCGCTTTCTTGCCCCGCCACAATGACGTTCGACTGCGCCGGAAGTGTCCCGCTGACCGCACTATTGGCTCCCATCGCCGCTGTTGGCGGCGCCGCTGTGTAACTGGTCTGCTGCACGGGCAGATGCGCACCCGCGGGCGATGTCGGCTTACTTCCCGGTTTGGAAGCCGCAATGTTGCCCACGACGGTTCCCGGAAGCATCGTCGTCTGCTGTTCGCCCATAATCGTTCCGCCTGCCTTAGGTGTGAACCGCACCAGCAGGCTGATTTCGGTCTGAGGGCCTCCCACCTTGTCCCAGGGCAGCCAGATGCTGTAGGCGTGCCCCACCTTGTTCTCGCTGTGATGCTTCTCGAGTTCTTCTTCCGTGAACACGTACTTCTTCTCCGGTCGCACATTACGCGGGTCGCGGTTGGTTTCATCGAACGCGTAAACGGAGAGTTGTCCCTTCACCTTCACGGGCTTGGAATCTTCCCGGGCGTAGAACAGGATGTTGCCACCGAAGCCGCGCACCGGCGCGTGCTCTCCCTTGCTCATGACGGTGTCGGTCCAGACCGCCACAATTTTCATGGGGCGCTCCAACTCTCCGTCCTCGCCTTTCTTCCAGGGAATGCCCTTGCGAAGATCGTAGTGGGCGCAGCCGGTGAGCACGAAGCAGACGCAAGCGGCGATCAGCGATAAGCGAGTTGTAACCATCGTCAGCATCCTTGCAGATATCTTGGGAATCGACACACGAGCCCGAATGATTCATGAACCGAGGTTAGCCCGACGCGCAAGCGAGGGATGTTCGACGCGCAAGCGAGGGATGTTCGGCGTTCTATCTTCCGCGAATCGAGCACCTTCGCCGGCGTTTTACTTAACTCTTGCGCGGCTGCGAAACTTTCCGGTATCGTCGCGCCGAATCCCTCGCTCGCGCATCGGGCTACGCTGCGCGAAGCCGATTCGAGGAAGCATGAATAATCCGGCTTAGCCCGGCGTGCGGCTCAGGGTGAAGATCGGGAGCAGCAGCGCCATGCCGATGCCGCCGACGACGATGCCCATAATGGCAATCATGATGGGCTCGATCAAGCTGGTGCAAGTCTTCAGAGAGACTTCCACTTCCTGATCGAAGTGATCGCTCACGCGCTGGAGCACAATGTCCAGCTTGCCGGTGTCCTCGCCGGAGCGAATCATCTGCACCAGCACCGGGGGAAACAGCTTGTTGCCGGCTAATGCCGAGTGGATCTGATCCCCCTCGGTCACTTGATCCTTCACGCGCAGCCACAGCCGTTCGTACTGTGCATTGTTGGCCACGTCGGCCGAAAGTTGCAAGGCATCGAGCATCGAGACGCCGCTCTTGACCATCGTCCCCAGCGTGCGGAGGCTGCGGGTGATGATAATCTTACGCAGCACCGGTCCCACAATCGGCAGGTTAATGCGTACGCCATCCCAGATGCGGCGGCCGGGTTCCGTGCGCTTGCCGACGAAGAAGGTGATCAGCAGGGCTGCGATGCCCCCCAGCCAGAAATACCAGTAGGTGAGCAGCACGTCGCTAATGGCCATCATCAAGATGGTTGGCTTGGGCAACTGGATTCCCTTGCGCGTAAACAACGGCGTGAACTTCGGCAGCACATACGTTAGCAAAAAGATGGTCACGCCAATGGCCAGCACCAGCATTACGCTGGGGTAGGCCATGGCAGCCCGCACCTTGCCGCGCGTTTCCAGTTCCTTGCGGAGGTAGAGCGAGATGCGGTCGAGCATCTCGGCCAAACTGCCGGTGGCTTCGCTGGCCTTGATCAGGGCCACGTAGGTCCGATCGAAGTGCCTGGGATGGCGCGCCAACGCGGCCGAAAAATCTTCGCCGCTTTCCACCGCGCTCTTCAGCTCCGAGAGCACGCGTTTAAGCGTGGGATTGCGCTCCTCTTGCACGATGCCGTCCAGGGCCGACGACAGCGTGACGCCCGTCTCCACCATGATCGCCAACTGGCTCGTGACGTAGATGATCTCGCTCTTGCTAATGCGGCGCGGGATCAGCCCTTGTCCGTCGTCGTCCTCGGCCTCTTCGTTCGGCTCAACGAGCGTCTCCGGTCGCTCCGGCTTTTTCCCCAGGGGCGGTCGGAGGGTCGCGGCGGCGGAACGGCTCGGCTTTAAGCCTTCGTCCTGCTCTTGAAGTCGGTAACTCATCGCTGGGGCCTCCGCGTTTCAATGCTACGCAACGCCTGCTTCGCCGGCGGCGTGCAGAATCTCTTCCACCGTCGTGATGCCTTCTTTCACCTTGCGGAAACCATCGTGCCGCAACGTCACCATGCCGCGCTTTGCCGCCAGATCGCGAATGACGGTGAGCGACGGACTGGCCGTCACGGCGTCGCGAATCTCGTCGTCCAGCACCAGGAGCTCGTGAATGCCAATGCGGCCGCTATATCCGGTGTTGCGGCAACGGCGGCAGCCCACGCCCTTGTAGAACGTCTCAATTTCGTAGCCCATCTTTTCCAGGGCCTTGCGAATGTTGCGGGGTGGATCACTCGGTTGCTTGCACTTGGAGCAGATGCGGCGCACCAGGCGCTGCGCCAACACCATGTTCAGCGCGGCAGAAATCAGATACGGCTCCACGCCCATGTTGATCAGCCGCGTAATTGCTGCGCACGCGTCGTTGGTGTGCAACGTGCTGAACACCAGATGTCCCGTCAGGGCCGCTTGGATGGCGGTGCGGGCGGTCTCTTCATCGCGAATCTCGCCCACCATGATCACGTCCGGATCCTGCCGCATCAGCGTGCGCAGAGCCTTCGAGAAGGTCAGCCCGACCTTCTCTTGCACCTGGAACTGATTGATCAAAGGCAAGTTGTACTCGATCGGGTCTTCCACCGTGCAGACATTGTTCTCCATCGAGCTGATGGCGTTGATCGCCGAGTACAGCGTGGTCGATTTGCCGCTGCCCGTGGGACCAGTGACCAGCACGATGCCGTTGGGCGCCGTGATATGCTCGTGCAGTCCGGCCAGCACGTCTTCCGCGAATCCCAGATCCTCCAGGTTCAAAGAGATGGTGCGCGTGTCCAAGACGCGAATGACCGTCTTCTCGCCGCGGCTGGTGGGAAACGTGCTCACGCGCAGATCGATCTTGCGGCGATCGAGCAGCACATGGATGCGGCCGTCTTGCGGCAACCGCCGCTCGCTGATATCGAGCGAGGCCATGATCTTGATGCGGCTGGTCACGGCATTGATCAGATGGGACGGCACTTCCAGAGATTTGTACAGCCGGCCGTCAATGCGGTAGCGGACTCGCATGGCCCGTTCCGCCGGCTCGATGTGGATATCGCTGGCCCCCTCTTTCACCGCGTTGTAAACGATGTAGTTCACCAGCCGGATCACGGGGGACTGCCCGGCGATCTCCGCCACGTCGCCGATGTCTTCAATCGCCTCTTCGATCAGCGTGACATCGGCCGCCTCCGAGTCTTCGATGATGTCGTCGATGACGAAGACTTTGGAGTTCGGCAGATTGGTGAGCATCCGCCGGATATCTTTGGCCGTAGCGGCGACAAGCTGCACCTCGCACTGCGTGAGCGCGCGAATCTCGTCGACCAAAAACAGGTTCGAAGGCTCGGAGACCGCCGCGGTGAGTACGCCGCGAATGCAGAACAGCGGCAGCACCAGGTTGGCTTCCAGATACTCCCGCGGCAGCAGCTCCACGCACTTGGGATCGCTCAGCCGCGCGTCCAGGCGGGCAAACGGCACGCCATACTCGCTGGCCAGGCACTCCACCACTTGCTCTTCCGTGCAGAGCTCCAGCTCGACCAGGATCTCTCCCAGCAGCTTGTTCTGCCGATTGCCGCGCTGCGACAACAGCGCGCTCTCCAACGCCTCGATCGACAAGTATCCTTTGTCGATCAGCAAATTGCCCAGGCGTGGAGCGGTGTAGGTGGACATCAGGAAAGGATAAAGGATGAAGGAGGAAGGATGAACAAGAGCATATGCAGTCAGGTTTCTTCCGCGCTTGCGGTTTCGCGTTGCTTCGCGCTCGCGGTTTCGCGACCTTCAGACTTCAGTTTTGGTAACTCTTTACCGCGTCGATCACGCTCTCGTACAGCTCCAACTGCTCGTCCAGCCGCGTGATCTCCAGGATCTTGCGATTCGTGGCGTTGGCCGTGGCGATCTTGAGGTCTCCTTGCCGCTCGAGCAGCCCGTCCCGCGCATCGAGGATGGCGGTCAATCCCACGCTGTCGAGCAGCTCCGTATCATCCATATCCAGCACGACGCACGCCGGTTCCACTTGCCGCAGCGCGCTCTCGAAGCTCGAGGCCTGATCGGCCGAAAGATCCTCCGGCGAGTGGACCACAATCACGGCGCCAAAGGTCTCGCTGGTGAGGGCCATGGGAAGGGACTGGAGGCTGGAAGTTGGGGACTAGGTTACAGGGATCGCGGCGAGCGTTTCTTCGACCACCTGCAGCAGCTCGCGGGGGCTGAAGGGCTTGTTCATCACCCGGGTGATTCCCAGGCGGGACGTGACCTCCTCCTTGCTCATCTCGTAACCCTTGCCCGTAAGCATGATGACCGGTAGGTCACTGGTGGCCGGGTTCTCGCGCACGCGCTGGGTGAGTTGGAAGCCGTTGAGACGGGGCATCTGCAGGTCCGTCACCAGCAGGTCCGGCTTGCGGCGTTGGATGGCTTCCCAGCCTTCCTCTCCATTGCTGGCGCACTCGATCTCGAATCCGGCCCGGCTAAGCTTGAACTCGGCCGCCCTGAGGATGTGCAGCTCGTCGTCGCACAACAGAATATGAGGCATGATGTTCCGCCTGGTGTGATTGCAACCTTCTAAATCACTCACGCCGTGGACGCACTGGTCAGCGAGACCGTGAACGTGCTGCCCACCCCCAACTGGCTGGCCAGCGTGAGCCGTCCGCCATGCACGTCTTCCACGATGTACTTGGCCAGCGGCAGTCCCAGGCCGGTGCCATGCGCCATCTGGGCGTCCTTCTGCACGCGATAAAACTTCTCGAAGACCTTTTCGCAGTCTTCCGGCGACAAGCCCACGCCCGTGTCTTCCACATCGAACTGCACGTCCCGTTCGTTCATGCGGCTGCGAAGCCGGACCTTCCCTCCTTCACGTGTGTATTTCACAGCGTTGGAGAGCAGGTTGATGGCGGCTTGCAAGATCTGGTCGCGATCGACATGCACGTTGAGGTACAGCGGGCTGAGATCGCCGGCGAGCTCAATCCGTTTGGCTTCCGCCGAGGGGCGAATGACGTTGAGGGCCTCGTCGAGCAGATCATTCAGTGAGCAGGCAGATTTGCGCACCTGCACGACGCCCGATTCAATCCGGGCCAGGTTGAGCATGTTGTCGATCAGCCGCCGCAGGCGGTCCGCCTGGGAGTTGATGACCCCCAGGAACTCCTCCTGTGTCTCGGCATCTTCCGCTTCGCCATCGGCCAGCATCTCTACATACGCCTTGATGCCGGCCAACGGGGCCCTCATTTCGTGACTGACCGCGGAGACGAACTCGGCGTTGCGCTGCTGCACGCCTTTTTGATGACTGATATCACGCATTACGACGACCGCGCCGCCGGCGTCGGAACTTGCCGACTCCCGCACCAGCGGGCTGGCAGTGATGCTGTACCAGCGATCGCGCCCGTCCGGCGACGTGAGCTGCACTTCATCGCTGCGCGGCGCGGCGGTCTTGCGCTTGCGGGTCTCTTGCAACAGCTCCAGCAGCTTCTCGCAGCGAATCACATCCGACACCAACCGCTGTTCGATCGGTGCGGAATCGAGCTGAAACAACTTGCGGGCACTGGAGTTGGCCAGTTGCAGCTCGTCGTAGGCGTCTACCACCAGCACGGGCTCGGGCAGACTGGCCAGCACGGCCGTGATGCGCTCGGCCTGGGTTTCCTGCCGCCGCG
>JBGTDH010000589.1:0-7580 GCA_041748435.1 Pirellulales bacterium | reverse complement strand
GACCGGCGCTCGTCTTTCTCGGCGCGCAGCCCTATTGGGAGCGGGCTCTGCAAGGAGCGATCATTCTTATCGCCGTGGCCTCGGATGCTCTGCGACCGGGCATGCGCCGCTAAGCGCATATTGTTCGTGCAAACTAATTCAGCCGCGGATCGGCCGGCACGTGCTTGATCTTGAGTGCCGAGAGCATGCTGGAACCGCTGACTTCGCGCATCAGCCGCTCCCAGGACCGATCGTCGATGGCAAAGATCTGCTCTTCCGTGGCCGGCAGCACCAGCCAGGAGCCTTCTTCCATCTCCTGCTCCAGTTGGTCGGCGCCCCAGCCTGCGTAGCCCACGAAGAACCGCAAGGCGCCCTCGGCCTCTTGCACCAGCTCCTTGAGATGATCCGGATCTCCGGTGTAGTACACGCCGGGAACGATCTCCAGATCGGCCAGCAGCGGCTGCGTGTGCAACGACATCAGCAATCCTTCCACCGGGCCGCCCATGTGCAGCCGCTCCTCGGTGCGGCAAGGAGAATCGCTCACTTGCTTCCACACCTGCTTGATGCGGGCCTTGGTCGGTCGATTCAAGATCAGCCCGAGGGCGCCGTCTTCATCATGCCGCACGATCAGCACGACCGAATGCGAAAAATTCGGATCGCGCAGCTCGTTCGAGGCAATCAGGAATTGTCCTTGCAGAGAATCCACGTTCGCGAGTGCATCGAGGTGACGGGCAGCAAGCAAATCACTAACGTCAAGCTAATCGCTCCAGCGCGCCGAGGCAACGGGCAGTTCGCGCTTGCTTTGTTAATTGCGAAACGCCGAGTCTGCGTGATGGTGTGGCGTTGAGTTAAGCTCCGCGGCGCTTCGCGGTTATTCATTAGAGCGATCCCGTAGAACCACAGGTCGAGGCTGGTTGCATGACAAGTACTTCAACATCCGGACCCATCATCATTGCGGGCGGCAGCGGGTTCCTGGGAGTGTCTCTTGCTACGTTCCTGGCCAACTCTGGTAAGTCGATCGTGCTGCTCTCGCGCCATCCACCGAAACCGCGTGGACCGTGGCGGCACGTGGCTTGGGATGCCCGCACTCTGGGCGAATGGCAGCGGGAGTTGAACGGAGCGAGCGGGTTGATCAATCTGGCGGGCCGCAGTGTCGATTGCATCAAGACTCCGGACCACCAGGATGAGATCCTCCGGTCTCGCGTGGAAGCCACGCGCGTGCTGGGCTTGGCCATCCGGAGCCTGGAGTCGCCCCCGCCGGTCTGGGTGCAGATGAGCACGGCGCACATCTATGGCGATCCGCCGCAGGTCACTTGCACCGAGGAATCAGCTTTTGGCTACGGCTTGGCGCCCTTCGTTGGGCGAGCATGGGAAGAGGAATTCCGCGAGAGTGTTCTCCCCAGCCAGCGTCCCGTCGTCTTGCGAACGGGCTTTGTGCTTGGTCGCGATCGCGGCGCCGGATGTGGCGCGCTGGCGCGACTCCTGATTCCGGCCAGACTGGGCTTGGGCGGCACGATGGGGTCGGGATCCCAGGGAATGAGCTGGATTCACGAGACGGACTTGAATCGTCTCTTCGAGCGCGCGCTGACCGATCCAACCATGCAGGGCGCCTACATCGCATCTTCGCCCAATCCGGTCTCACAACAGGCGTTTATGCGGGAGCTGCGCCGCGCCCTCGGCATGCCGATCGGGCTGCCCTTGTTTTCCTGGATGGTTCGACTCGGCGCGCGATGGGTCCTGCGCACCGATCCGGAGCTTGCGCTCTACGGACGGTACGTCGTTTCCAAACGGCTCCAGGAGGAGCAGTTCGAATTTCAGTTCCCGCAACTCCGCGATGCGCTGAACGATCTTCTATGCCACCGCGCTGATCACTCTCGACCCCGCAGCACGCATCGCCCGGCGGTCACCGGGATGTTATGCTAACGGTAGCGGCCCTCCTTGGATTCTTTGTAGTCGACCATGAAAAGTCCCTTTCCTGGAATGGACCCGTATTTGGAACAGCATTGGGGCGACGTGCATACGAGCCTCATGGTCTACCTGCGCGATCAGGTCAACGAGCAACTCCCGCCCGATCTCCAGGCCCGCGTGGAGGAGAACATCCGGGTCGATGTGGATGACACAAGTCGGCTGCTTTATCCCGATGTGCGTGTTGTGGAAGAACCCACGCCTTTCTCGGTTGGACAACGCGAAGATTCAGGGGCGGTCGCCGTGGCAGAGCCTTGCCTGGTGCCGATGCTCGATGAGTTGCCAACCGATCGCCATGTCGAGATCGTCGATCGGGGCAGCGGTAATCGCGTGATCACGGCGATCGAGCTGCTGAGCCCCACCAACAAATTGCGCACGGAGGGAATGCAGGCCTACCAGGAAAAACAGACGCAGTACATCGAGGGCGGCGTGAATTTGGTGGAGATCGATCTGATTCGACAAGGTTCGTTCGTGCTGGCAGTTCCCTGGGAGCGGCTTCCCGCCAAGCTGCGTGAGCATTACCTCATCTGTGTACGCCGTGCCTCGCGGCGCTCGGTGGCTGAAGTCTACGGCATTTCCGTGCGTGAGCGCCTGCCTAATTTTCGCATCCCGCTGCGCCCCTCGGACCGGGATGTGGTGCTGCAACTTCAACCGCTCCTGGACGAATGCTACCGCCGCGGTCGCTACGCGTCGATCGATTACTCGCGGCCGCTACGTTCCGTTTTCAACGCAGAGGATCATCGCTGGATCGAGGAACTCCTTTCCAGCCGCGTGACGTCCCGCCCGGCTTGACACTTAAACGTCAAGTGATACGGTGGCGGCTGGTTGGATGAATACCCTCCGTGCGAGTTCCTTGCATCATGCCCATCACCGCAGACACGCTGGCCCGGCTGGCGAAGTTTGATACGCCCACCATTTGCAACGTGATTGAGTTGTTCTATGTTCGCCCCCGCAACGAGGGCTACATGGACCATCGCATCCAGTGCAACTTCCCGCACTTGCCCCCCATGGTGGGCTTTGCCTGCACGGCCGCTTTCCGCAGCGACGCGCCGCCGCAAGGCGGAGATGCCTACGGCAGCATGGATCAGCAAGTGGCCCGCTTTGCCGAGTTGCCGGGACCGGCCGTCGTCGTGTTTCAGGACCTGGACGACCCGCCGGTCTCCGCCACGTTTGGCGAAGTGATGTGTACCACCTACAAGTCGTTCGGCTCGGTCGGCCTGATCACCTCCGGCGCCGGGCGGGACATCGACCAGGTCCGCGCCATCGATTATCCCGTCTTTACCGGCGGGACCATTTGCGCCCACGCCTACTGCCACATCCTGCACATCGGGCTGCCGGTGCGGGTAGGCGGCCTGATGGTCAATCAGGGCGACCTGTTGCACGGCGATATCAACGGCGTGACGAACATCCCGCTGGACATCGTAGCGGAACTCGCCGAGATCACGCCCGAATTCATCGCCGCCGAGCAGATTGTGCTGGACTACGTGAAATCTTCCGGCGCCAAAACCCCCGGCGGCCTCGCCACCGCCCGCAAAGACTTCTCCGCCGTGGTAAACAAGCTGATTGAACGCGTGCGGCGGAAGAAGTAAATGCAGGCGTTGCGGTTCGTAATCGCACGTGGTTGCGGCCGCAGCTCTGCGTTATACTGAAGGCCGGTGGCAAGGGCTCCTCGCCGTGCCGCCTCCCGCCCGTTCCGTATCCCGCCGGACTGCGATGTCGCCCAGCATGCGTTGGCTTGCGAGTCTAGTCGCCGTATCGATGATGTGCCTTTGGGGCTCGATCGCCGGGGCTGACGACTCTTCACCGCTGAACTTCACGAGGGACATTGTGCCTGTGCTTAGCAAGCAAGGGTGCAACAGCGGCGGCTGCCACGGCAAGGCGATTGGGCAGAATGGGTTCAAGCTGTCTCTATATGGCTTTGATCCCGAGTTCGATTACGCGGCGCTGGTACACGAAGGCCGCGGGCGGCGCGTCTCGCCGGCTGCCCCGGACGATTCGTTGCTGCTGCTGAAACCTTCCGGCGGCATGGCGCATGGCGGCGGGGTGCGGTTCGCTGTCGATTCCTTGGCGTATCGCCTGCTGCGAAGTTGGATCGAGCAAGGTTTGCCGTGGGGCCGCGAGGAAGACGCACGCGAAGCGCGGCTCGAAGTCGCGCCGCAGAGCCTGACGGCCGATGATGTCGCGGAAAGCCAGTTACGCGCGGTGATGCATTACGCCGATGGCTCGACGCGCGATGTCACGCAGATGGCCCGTTACGATAGCCAGCACGCCGATCTGGCCACGGTCTCTGTCGACGGCCTGGTGCGCACAACGGGTCGGCCCGGCGAGACGCATGTGATGATTCGATACAACGATTTCGTGGGCGCCACGCGTGTGCTCCAGCCGTGGGGACCCAAGCTCGAACAGCACCACTACGCGTCGTTTCAACCGCGCAACCTCGTCGATGAGCACGTGTTGGCCAAATGGCGGGAGCTGCACATCGCCCCCAGCGCCGCCGCTGGCGATGAAGAGTTTCTGCGACGTGTGTTCCTCGATGCCCTGGGCACGCTGCCCGCGCCGCAAGAAGTGCGCGACTTTGTGGCCGATACTTCGCCCGAGAAGCGCGCGATGCTGATTGATGCCGTGCTGGCCCGCGAGGAGTTTCTGGACCTGCTGACCCGCCGCCTGGGAGATCAGTTCCGCAATCGCGCGGGGGACGGCAATTTCAAAGAGCACACCATCGCTTTTTCCAAGTGGATCCGGCAAGCGCTGGCAGACAACAAACCTTACGACAAGCTTGTGGGCGAGATCGTGGCCGTAAGCGGCAAGCGCAAAGAGCAGCCGCAGATGGATTGGTATCGCTGGGCCATCAACAGCGAGAACCGCGTAGAGGACACAGCGCAAGCCTTCCTCGGTCTGCGGGTTTCGTGCGCTAATTGCCACAACCATCCCTTTGAGAGCATCAGCCAGACGGATTATTGGCGCTTTGCCGCCTTCTTTGCCCGCGTGGGCTCGGTTACCTATGGCTCGGTCGATGAGATCAAGCTCAACGAGAAGGGGGCCATCAAGCATCCGCGCACCGAGCAGACGCTTACCCCCAAGGCGTTCGGCGGGCCCGAGTTCGAGTACACGGAGGGCGTAGACCCGCGGCAGAAACTGGTGGCGTGGATGACCGATGCCGGCAATCCGTACTTCGCGAGGGCGTTGGTGAACCGCATGTGGGGGCATTACTTCGGCGTGGGGCTGGTGCATCCGGTTGACGACATGCGGGCCACGAACCCAGCCTCCAACCCGCAGTTGCTGGACGCTCTCTCGCGGGATTTCATCGAGCATCAGTTCGATCTGAAGCATCTCGTGCGGCAGATTCTGACGTCGCGCGTGTACGAGCTGAGCTCCTCGCCGATCGCAGAGAATGCAGTCGACACGCGCAACTATGCCCGCTATTACACGCGGCGGCTGGAGCCGCATGTGCTGCTGGATGCCATCAGTTCCGCAACGGGCGTGCCGACGAAGTTCGACGATTATCCCGACGTGAAGAAGGCGGTGCTATTGCCCAACGAGAAGGCCCGCAGCGATTTCCTGGAGATCTTCGGCCGCTCGGAGCGAACGACCCCCTGCGAATGCGAGACGAGTGTGGCGCCGAATCTTTCCCAAGTGTTGTACTTGCTGAACTCCGAAGAGCTGGAGCGGCGGCTGACGAGCAAGACCGGCGCCGTGACCGATCTCGTGAGCTCGGAGCAGCCGGCCGAAGAGATCGTGGCCGAGTTGTTCCTGCGCACGTTCTCCCGCGCGCCGCGATCGGAAGAACTCTCCGCTGCCGTGGCTCGCGTGGAAGGCGGATCGTCGCGCCGAGCGGCAATCGAAGACCTGTTGTGGACGTTGTTAAACTCGAAAGAGTTCCTGTTCAATCATTAGGCGCTCCCTGCGATGAATTCTCCCCTGTGCATTTCTCGTCGCGACGTGTTGCGCGTGGGCGCGGTATCCCTTGGCGGCCCACTGCTGGCCCATCTGTTGGCGAGCGAGGCGCGGGCAGCCGTCTCGCCCACCGCCGACAGACGCAGCGTCATCTTCCTGGTGCAAAAAGGCGGACCCAGCCAAATCGATATGTGGGACATGAAGCCCGACGCTCCGCTGGAGTATCGCGGCGAGTTCACGAGCATCGAAACGAACTTGCCCGGCTACCGCGTGTGCGAGTTCATGCCCAAGCTGGCTCAGATGTGCGACAAGCTGGCCATCCTCCGCAGCGTGCATCACACCATGACCGATCATGGCGAGGGAATGCACATCTGCATGACCGGCTACGCCCCCATTCGCAACATCCGCGCGTCCGGGCAGCAAGCCCCCAGCCTGGGAAGCATTGTGGCCAAGGAGCTCGGCTGGCGTGCCGGCCTGCCCGGCTACATCGCCGTCGGGAAAGAGATCGGCTTCGGCCGCTCGGCCTACCTGGGCATCGAGCACGATCCGTTCGAGACCTTTGGCTATCCGGCCAGCGATAGTTTCCGCGTGCGCAACCTGCGCGCCAACTCGGAGTTGAAATCGGACCGCGTGACCAGTCGGCGTGAGATGCTCGACCAGTTCGATACGCTGCGGCGCGATACCGATGCGTCGGGCGCGCTGGGCGCAATGGACACCTTCCGCCGGCAGGCGTTCGAGTTGGCCACCAGCCCGCAGGTGCAAGAGGCCTTCGATCTGGGAGCCGAAGACGCCGCCACACGCGAGCGTTACGGCCGCAAGAGCAGCGCCGGGCAATCGATGCTGTTGGCGCGGCGGCTGGTGGAACGCGGGGCGCGGTTCGTCACCGTCGCCACAGATTATGAAAAGCCCTGGGACTCGCATGAAGACAACTTCACGGCCCATCGCCGCAATGTGCCGCCTTACGATCACACCGTCTCGGCGTTGCTGGAAGATCTGGACGCGCGGGGACTATTGGAGCGGACGCTGGTGGTGTGCGGCGGCGAGTTCGGCCGCACCCCGCGGATCAACAACAAGGCGGGGCGCGATCATTGGCCCACCTGCTACACCACGATTCTGGCCGGCGGCGGTGTGAAGCGCGGGATCATTCTTGGCGCCAGCGATGCCCTGGGAGAACTGCCCAAGGAGCGGCCCATCGGCATTCAAGACGTGTACGCCACGATGTATCACCTGCTGGGCATCGACTACACCAAGAGCTATCTGAACGAAGCCAACCGGCCCGTGCAAATTGTGAACTATGGCGAACCGATTCGCGAGATTTTGTAGCCTCTGGGCCTGGATGGCAGCTTGCGGTTTCGCAACCGCGGTCCGCGCGCAGGGCATCGATTTTCACACGCAAGTTCTTCCCATCCTGCGGGCCAACTGCGTCGCTTGCCACAACGAGAAGAAGGCCGAGTCAGGGCTGGTCTTGGAGTCGCCCGCGACGATTCGCGCCGGGGGCGAAAGCGGCCCTGCCGTGGCGCCGGGCGATGCATCGAAGAGCCTGCTTTTACGCTTCGCCGGCAGCCGCGAGACCGATCGCATGCCGCCGCCCGACAACATGGTGGGCGCAAGCCCGCTCACGCCGGAGCAGCTCGAACTATTGAAGCGGTGGATCGACCAGGGCGCCTTGGGCGAGGCATCGCCGCCGCGCGAAGTCGCCTGGCGTGCCTTGCCGCAGGGATACCAGCCGATCCTGGCCACAG
>JBGTDH010000588.1:0-4098 GCA_041748435.1 Pirellulales bacterium | reverse complement strand
CGGCCGCGCAACACGGTTGGCCCGCGCGCCTCTCGTGGCGCGGCTGGAGAATGGAAGGCTCTCCGCCTCCCGAAATGGAACGCAGCCTGCGGATGCTGCTGCGTCGCTTTGTCTCGCCGACCTGGATTGACGACCGACTTCACGGTAGCGATCGGAAGTAGCATGAAATCCCGGAGCGGAAGATAACGCGAGAGGCGCTAGGGGCGCAAACGTTTGCGACTATTGCGCCGTTTGCGTCTCTTGCGTTAAGTTCCTTTGTTGGGATGCCGGAGGACAACGCAAGAGGCGCGAACGTTTGCGTCTCTTGCGTTGAATTCCTTTGTTGGGATCCATTCGTCACGGAAACTCAGGAGCACGATGATGACCGAGAACGAGATTAGCCGGCATGTCTATGAATGCGCGATTGAAGTGCATCGCACGCTGGGTGGACCAGGTCTATTGGAAAGCGTATACGAAGAAGCACTGGCTTGGGAGCTTTCTCAGCGAGGACTCTCCATCCAGCGACAACTGTTGCTCCCAATACCCTACAAGGGACAGATTCTGGCCACTCCGTTGCGAATCGATCTCGTCGTTGATGGCAAGGTCATCGTCGAGTGCAAGGCGACCTCGAAATACCATGAAGTATTCGAGGCCCAGGCGCTTACCTATCTGCGTCGCACCGGCATGAAGCTGGCGCTGGTGATTAACTTCGGTGAAGTGCGCGTCAAAGATGGAATCCACCGTGTCGTAAATCATCTCGACGAGAACTAACGCCACAAGCGCGAATAGCAGCGAGTGCCGCAACGTTCGCGACTTTTGCGTCTCTCGCGTCTTTTGCGTTAAGTTCTGCTTTCTGGACTCATGCATAGGGGGAAGATAACGCAAGAGACGCTACGGGCGCAAACGCTCGAACCACTGCGCGTGCCTCTCGCGTTGAAATTCCCTTTCGTTGGCTCACGGCTTCTCTGCATCGGCGCAGATGCAGACGAATTGGCCGCAGCCGGGGCAGCCGCTGCCGTACTTTCGCGAGACGGCCTCGGCTAGATCGACTCCCACCACGTTGGCAATCGTAGTGAGCCAGGCCAGCACGTCGGCAAACTCCAGCATCCGTTCTTCGTGCGTTCCGCTGCGCAGCGCGGAGGCCAGCTCCCCCACCTCCTCCATCAGCCACATGAAAGTGCCCTCTGTCCCGCGCGCCAGGTCTTTCTCCAGGTACATCTCCCGGATCAATTCCTGAAACGAGCGAAAGCTGACATCCGGAGGTGTTGGATTCATGGCGTGATGGCAAAGCCCTGAAGCTGAAGCGATTTGCAAGGCTTCCATGCTATCGCACGCGCGTAAACATCGCGAGAGCGGGCGGCACTGCTGGACCATGGGCGGGGGGTAAGATACGATCGGACCATGCAGATCGATGAACTCCACCGCTACCTCGATCGCCCGGCCGAGGCGGAGGGCTGGTTGCGGAATTGGGGTGTTGATAATCTCTCTCGCGCGCACGGCAACCTCGTGCGCCTGGCCGGCGCGGGCATTACGCTGGACCTGTTGGCAGACTTGTGCGAGCAGCTCGCCGAGCATCTTCCGCGGACCAGCGATCCGGACATGGCGCTGAATAACCTGGAGCGGTTTGTGCTCGCCGCGCGCAATCCACTTTCGCTCGTGTCGCTGTTTGAACGCGACCGGGAGGCGCTGGCCGTGCTGCTGGAGATTCTTTCCACCAGCCAGCATCTGGCCGACCTGTTAATCACCGACAACGAAGCCTACGATCTGCTGCGGATCACCGAAGGGCAGCCCGTGGCTCGTCAAACGCTGGTGGATGAGCTGGTGGCCGAGGTTTCCGCGTTAGCCGACGAGCGGGCCATTTTCGCCGCGCTGCGGCGGTTCAAGCGGCGCGAGACCTTGCGCATCAGCTATGGCGATATTATTCGCGGACACTCGTTGGAGATTGTGACCGCGCAGATTTCGCACCTGGCCGATGCCATTCTGGAAGCGGCCGTGCGTGCCGCCTGGACCAAGCTGCAAGCCACGCGCGGTCAGCCCCGCACCGCGGGCGGCGGCATTGGCCGTTTTGTTGTGCTGGCGTTGGGAAAGCTGGGCGGCTCGGAGTTAAACTACTCCAGCGATATCGATTTGTTTTTTTTGTACGAGGGAGAAGGCTCGACCGATGGCCCGCGGCAGCAGAGCAATGGCGAATTCTTCGACCGGCTGGCGCGCGAAGTCGTGCGGATGCTAACGCAGACCACCGACCTGGGGCAGTGTTACCGCGTCGATCTGCGGCTGCGTCCGGAAGGAGAGCGCGGCCCCACCGTGCCCAGCCTGGAAGCCGCGTTGCACTATTACGATGTGCTGGGCCGCACCTGGGAGCGGCAGGCGTTTGTGAAGGCGCGCTCCGTGGCGGGCAATCTCGAACTGGGGCAGGAACTGCTGGCTCAACTGGAGCCCTGGATCTATCGCCGCTATTTGCAGCGCGCCGATATCTCGGGCATCAAGGCCCTCAAGCGGCGGATCGAGCAGCGCACACGGCGCGAAGGGGCCGATGGCCATAACGTCAAAAGCGGCCACGGCGGCATTCGCGATATCGAGTTTGTGATTCAGTTTCTGCAACTCCTCAACGGCGGTGACCTGGCCCAACTGCGCACCGGCAATACGCTGGCCGCCATCGCCGCCTTGGAACAGTGCGGCTGTCTCACGCATCAGGAACGGGCGTTACTCGAAGAAAACTACCGCTTCCTGCGAAAGATCGAACATCGGCTGCAGATCATGTTCGATCTGCAAACGCACCTGCTTCCCGAGGAGCCGGCGGAATTGCGCAAGCTTGCGCTGCGGATGGGCTATCGCGACAAGCCGCAGGCTACGGCGCTAAGCCTGTTCGATCTCGATTATCGCGCCAAGACCGCCGTGAATCGCAAGATTCTTGATCATTTGTTGCACGATGCTTTTGGCGACGATACGCAGACGGAGCCGGAAGTCGATCTGGTGCTCGATCCGGCGCCTACAGCCGAAGTCATTTCGCAGGCGCTTTCCAAGTACGGGTTCCGCAACGTGGAGCAGGCCTACGCCAATCTGATGGCGCTCTCCAAGGAGAAGATCCGCTTTCTTTCCACCCGCCGCTGCCGGCATTTTCTGGCTTCGATCGCTCCGCGGCTATTGAAGGAGATCGCCGCCACGCCGGATCCGGACTCGACGCTCGTGAATCTGGAAAAAGTCAGCGATTCGCTCGGCGGTAAAGGCGTGCTGTGGGAACTGTTCAGCTTCAATCCGCCGACGCTGCATTTGTACGTGGAGATTTGCGCCAGCAGCCCCTTCTTGTCGGGGTTGTTGATCTCCAACCCAGGCATGTTGGACGAGTTGATGGATAGTCTCGTACTCAACAAGCTTCCCAAGCTCGCGTGGCTGCGCGAGACGCTGCAGGAGCTGTGCCGCGCGGCGGAAGACATCGAGCCCATTCTGCACAGCTTCAAGCATAGCCAGCAGCTTCGCGTGGGCGTGCGAGATATCTTGAACAAGGAGGACATCCAGGCCACGACCGGCGCGCTCTCCGACATCGCGCAAACCTGCCTCGAAGAGATCACGCAGCGTGAGTTTCGCCGCCTGGCGGAGAAGCTCGGTCAACCCACCATCGGCGAGGGTCCGCATGCTGGCCAGCCGTGCGAGTTGATCATTCTGGCCTTGGGAAAATTCGGCGGACGGGAGTTAAACTATCATAGCGACCTGGACCTTGTGTTCCTGTACGAGGCAGATGGCGTCACGGTGCAATCCCGACGCTCGCGCCGCGCGGAGACCACCACGAACCAGCATTTCTTCGGCGAGTTGGGCACGCGCATCATTAAACTGGCCAGCCAACTGGGTCCCTATGGCCGGCTGTTCGAGATCGATCCCCGGCTGCGTCCCACGGGCCGCAGCGGCATCCTGGCCACATCGCTGGCGGAGTTCTTGCGATATTTTACGCACGGCAGCGGACAGCTTTGGGAACGGCAGGCCTTGTGCCGCGCGCGAGTCGTGTATGGCTCCGAGGATGCGGCCGCGGCCACGATGGTAGCCATCGGCCAGGCCGCGTATGGACCGCCCTGGCTGCCGGAGCATGCCCGCGCCCTGCGTGAGATGCGTAAACGATTAGAAGAC
>JBGTDH010000587.1:0-3543 GCA_041748435.1 Pirellulales bacterium | reverse complement strand
AGTGCTGACGGATGCCCGCGTTGTCGAGCTGTTTCGCGGCCTGCAGTTCACGCGAGTCGACGATCAGGCCGGGACGGCCAGCTCCTTGATTCAAGAGATCTGGCGAATGTTTCTGATGGCCATGCTGGTAGCCCTCGTGCTGGAAGCGGTGCTGTGTCTGCCGAAGCTCTCCCGAACTGCCACGGGATTAGGAAAAGGTGCCGCCGCATGAACACCGTCCGCTGGCTCACCTTTCTGTGGTCGCCCTGGTCGCTTGTGGCGTCGGTGCTCATTCTCTTGGGCACGGCGGGTCTGTGTCTTACCGCTTGGCGGCTTAGCGGCTACCGCCGCGGCATTGGGGCGCTGGAACTGTTGCGATTGGTGATCGTCCTGCTCGTCGCGCTGCTGTTCAATCAACCGGAGTGGGTCGAAGAGTATCGCCCCGACGAAAAGCCCACGATTGCCGTGCTATGGGATTCCTCGGGAAGCATGGAGACTCGCGACGTGACGGGCGACACGAGTTCCGCCGTGCAAACGCGGCGCGAGGCCATCGCGCCGTTGGCCGATGCCGAGTTCTGGAAATCACTCGAAGAGCGGCTCTCGGTCGTGATTCAACCGATCGCGACGGGCGAAGGCGCTAAGGGCACGAACCTGCACGATCCGCTGGCGGAGGCGCCGGCGCGGTTCAACAATCTGCGCGGGATTGTGCTGGCCTCCGATGGCGATTGGAACTCAGGAAAGCAGCCTCTGGACGCGGCCTCCGCACTGCGGCTCAAGGAGATTCCCGTGTTCGTTGTGCCGGTGGGGAGTTCCTCGCGGTTGCCGGACCTCGAATTGCTGAGCCTGGACGCACCGACGTTTGGCATCGCCGGGAAGGCCGTGCGGATTCCCTTCACCATCGAGAGCACGTTGCCGCGCGAGTTGGTCGCGCCGGTGAAGCTCAAGACGTCCGAAGGAGAAGAGGTCGTCAAAGAAGTGCGCATCGCCGCCATGGGCCGCACCAGCGATTGGCTGGTCTGGAAGCCCAAGAACATGGGCGATTTTACGCTCACGCTGGAAGTGCCCAAGCATGCCGAGGAGCTACTGGCAGACAACAACACTATTTCCGCTCCCATCGCCATCCGGCAAGAGAAGCTGCGCGTGCTGGTGGTGGAATCGATCCCGCGGTGGGAGTATCGCTACCTCCGCAATGCGCTCTCGCGCGATCCGGGGGTGGAACTTTCTTGCCTGCTGTTTCATCCGGGGCTGACCAAAGGGGGCGGCGGCAACAAGGACTACATCAAGAGTTTTCCCGCGGGCTTGGAGGAGCTCTCCCAATACGACGTGGTCTTTCTGGGCGACGTGGGAATCGAAGATGGGCAGCTCACGCTGGAAGACGCGCGGCTGTTGAAGGGGCTGGTTGAGCATCAGGCCAGCGGATTGGTGTTCATGCCCGGCTGGCAAGGGCGGCAGTTGTCGCTGCTGGAGACGGAGCTGACCGATCTCTATCCCGTGGTGCTGGATGCCACGCAGCCCGGCGGTTGGGGCTCGCGCACGCCGTGCCAGTTCGAGCTGACCGAGACAGGCCGCCGCAGCCTGCTCACACGGCTGGCCGATACGCAGGAAGACAATCAAAACGTGTGGGAAGACTTGCCCGGGTTCCAGTGGTATGCCGCCGTGCTGCGGGCCAAGGCCGGTAGCGAAGTGCTCTGCGTTCACAAAGACTTGTCGAACGAGTTCGGCCGCCTGCCCCTGTTGGCCGCCCGCACCTTCGGGGCCGGGAAGGTGTTGTTTATGGGCACCGATGGCGCCTGGCGATGGCGGAAAGGTGTGGAAGACAAGTACCACTATCGATTCTGGGGCCAGGTGGTCCGCTGGATGGCCTACCAGCGCAACATGGCCAAGGGCGAAACCATGCGATTGTATTACTCGCCGGAACAGCCGCAGGTGCGGCAGACCATCGCACTGCGGAGCAACGTCATGGAGCGCAGCGGAGAGCCGCTGGCTGCCGGCGATGTCGTGGCTCGCATCACCGCACCCTCTGGAAAAGCTCAGACCGTGCGGTTCGCCTCCACCGGCGAGGAGTGGGGCGAGTTCACGTCCCGCTTCACGCCCGAAGAAGCGGGCCGCCACGAGCTGGTGCTCTCCTGCAAGCAGACCAGCGCCAGGCTGGAGACGTCTTTCTTTGTGCAAGGCGCCGAGATCGAACGTATCGGCCGCGCAGCCCGCCCGGAAGTGCTGGCGGAAATCGCCCGCGTCACGCGCGGGCAAGTAATCGACCTCGCGCGCCTGGAGCAGGTGGTGCAATCACTGGCCGCACTTCCCGAGCCCCCCGCCTCCGTGCGACGGCTGCAACTCTGGTCCCACCCCGCCGCCATCGGAATCGTGGTCACGCTGCTGGCCGTCTTCTGGATCGCCCGTAAAGCAGTGGGGTTGATTTAAAGGGGTAACCCATGAGAGGCGTCACGAATCGCCAGTCGGGATGCGATCCCGATTTCGCTCCAGGAGTCCAACCTTGACGGCATGGCGTCTTCGACGGCCCGATTTCCACGGCGTCCGGCGGCCGTGCTAGCGGCGGCAACCGAGATTGACGAGCGCCGCCGGTCCGGCGGTATACTGCCTCCAATCAAGCCCGAGGAAGGGCCAGCCCTACACTGTCCTGGAGCAAGGAAGCTCACGATGTCGACCCTGTTGGCGGAAAAGCGGCGGGCACATGCGACGGAGTGCCGACAGGCTTACAGCCTTCGCCGCGGTTTGACGACCGGAGGCGTGGGACTGGCGATCTGCCTGCTCGTGCTGTGGATCGCACAATTTCAGGTGCTGCGCGCGGTGCTGTGTTGGCGCAACTTCGATCTGGCTGGGGATGCCAGCCTGAAAACCCTGCTCAACGCGTTTGCCGTGGGGACGCGGTTCGATCTGTCGATGGCCGCGTATGTGGTGTTGCCGCTGATGGTGCTGGGAAGTCTGGCCAGGCTGGCTTGGGGCGTTGCCGCGCAGCGGAGGGTGCTAGGGGGCGCCTCGCTGCTGGCGTGCGTCATTCTTACCATTCTGGGTGTGGCGGAGTCGGAGTTCTATCGAGAGTTCTACACGCGCTATAACTCCCTGGCGTGGCACTATTGGACGCAGCCGGTCACTGTGTTGAAGATGGTCTGGCACGGTTACCCGGTGCTCCGGCTGTTGCTCTTGGCGGCGGTTCTGGCAACACCGCTGATTCTGGCGGTCCGCCGGGCGATTCACTTCTGGCTTGCCGAACAAGCGGCGACCCCGCAGCGCGTGGGACCGCGCGATCTGCTGGCCTTCTCGCTCTTCGGCGGACTGCTGATCGTGGCGGCGCGGGGCGGCCTGCGCGGCAGCCCCCTGGAATGGGGCGATGCCATGCACAGCTCCTCGATGTTCGCCAATCATCTGGCCCACAACGGGCTGTGGATGCTGGGCAAGAGCGCCTTGGCCCACACGAGCGTCGCGCCCTCGAAGTGGCAGGAGCCGCTGACGTTGGATGCGGCCCAAGCGCGCACGCGGGAGTTGCTGGACACGCCTGGGCAATCCGGTGTCCCGCGCAGCGTCTGGCTGCGGCGCGCGGCCGAT
>JBGTDH010000586.1:0-4460 GCA_041748435.1 Pirellulales bacterium | reverse complement strand
GAGTTGCACCTCCGGGCGTCGCAGCAGGGCGCGAGCCAGCTCGGCCGTATAGAGTTCCACGCCCGTAAACCGATGGGCCAAGACTTCGCCGGAAAGGAGCACGCGGATGGGTCGAAGGTCGCTCACGGCGGGCTAATGATCGTACATTTCGGCGGGGAAGCGTTCGAGCACTTCCGTCTGCTTGACAGCCGTGGCCAGCAGGCAGTCGCCGCGCAGGTCCGAACGCGGGAGCAAGCCGGCCAGCAATCCCATGCCTCGCGGCGACCAGCAATTCGCAGTCTCGATGTGTGTGGGCGAAAATCCGGCCGCCTCGAGCAGAGACGCCAGTTGCCGCGGAGCGTACTCGATGTTGTGGCGGTTGCTGGAGCGGCGCTGATTATAGAGCGGATACAGCAGCGGGGTCCCGCCGCGCAGCATGGCAGCCAGCGAGCGAGCGCTGGCGATGTTCGGCGTCGTGACGACGAGGATGCCGCTGTACTTCAACACGCGGTTGATTTCCGCGAGCATGAACATCGGATCCACCGTGAGATGCTCGATCAACTCGCAGCACAGCACGAGATCGAACGTGCGAGCCGGGAACGGAAACTCATCGCGTTCCACGTTGAAGTTGTAGAACTCGAAGGGCTCTCCGTTCTCGAGGCGCCGATCGTCCAAGCGTCCCACGGGTCGATCGGCATCGAAATCGCTGCCCACCACGCGGCGGTAGCCCAGCACGTCGCGGAAGACCGGCAGCATGACGCCATAGCTGCCCAGCTCCAACACCGACATCGGACCGCACGCCGGCGGGAGCCGCTGCAGCGTCTGCGCAAAACGCTCGGCATGCACGCGAAAGTAGTCTCCCGGCGTTGCCTTGTGCGGCGTCAGGATGTAGCGCTCGACCAGTTCCCGCGCCTGACGGATGCGTGGCCGCTTCCTTTGCGGCGTGAATCGACTTCGTTGTTGCCGAGGCGGCGTGCGCACAGCGCCGGGATCGTGTACGCGGTGGATGAATTCGGCGTAACGCTCGGCGTTGGCTGCAAGGTCGTGCTGTTGATGCACGTGCTCCGCGGCGCGGCGGCCAATTCGATCGCGCAGCGGCGCATCGCGCGCCAACTGGAGAATGGCCGCCGCCAGCGGACGCTCGTCGTCCGTGTTGAGCGGAATCTTCATCACCGTGTCGGCCGGATAATCGGCGAACGAATCGAAATCGAAGACCACGCAGGGCCGGGCTAGTCCCAAGGCCCGCACCAGCGTGCCGGAGGTCTCGCCCGCGCTGGGGTAGCGCAGATTGACCACGGCATCGCTCGCCCTTACGTAGCGATGAAAGTCGTCCATGCTTACATAACCGGTGATCTGGACCCGGTCTTGCAGGCCGTAACGTCGGACCTGGGCATCAATGTCATAGCTGAGGTTTTTTTCTCCCACCAGCACGTAGCGAAACGGCGGCAATTCCTCCCGCATGCGGACCAACGCTTTCAGGCACAGCTCGATCTGCTTGGGTGGCGTGATGAAACCCAACGAGGTCACTACGAACTCGTCGGTTGCATAGCCGCATGCTTCTCGCAGGCTGGCGCGATTTGCAGACAGCGCCGCGGCTGGCTGCGGACCCAGATGATGCGGGATGCGCGTGGCCGGCAAGTCGGGTCGCGAGGATTGAATGCGGCGTAAGCTGGCGCCCGAATGAACAATCATTCCCAACGAGCTGTCCAGCACCGTGCCGTTGAGCGGCAGCACGAACTGCTGATACTCCGTAAACACGCCGCGCAGCAACATAGCGCCCAGACGGCGTCCCAGACGGCCGTGATCGTAGGCCAGCAAATCCTGGTACGACTCGTGATCGAGCTTCGCCACAGTTTCCCCCAACAACAGATGATGCAGCGTGAAGTCGTGCAGCACCGTCACGCCGGGACGTTCCCACAGCGCCTGGAGGGCAAAGGTGTGATCGGGATTGTTTCCGAGGTGATACAGTCGTGGAGTCTTCTGATCCCGCGTGGTCTGCGCGCGCCATTGCGAGGCGCGCACGACCTCTACTTCCAACTCTGCAACGGGCGACGGGGCGCGATCGTCGATCACGCAGGCGATCTCGAAGTGCCGCGCCAGATGAGGCAGCAGCTCCGCGTGATAGTCGGCAATGCCGGAGCGGCTGGGTGGCAACGGCGAGAAGATTGCCAGCGGCGGACGTGTCATGAAGGGACCGTGCAAGAATGCCTCTGCTCCGCCAGATTCTCCGTACGCGGGCCCTCGGCCAACGCGACCCCGGCGTCAAACTCGCGCTGCGCGGGAAGCCGCCGTTCCGCTTCGCTCAATCGATCTTCTAACTCGCTGATTTGACGCTGGAAATCTGCTTCCAACGCGTGCAGCCGTTGATCGAAGACCTGCAGCAGAGCGTCGGTGTGCGACAGCACATCGTGGTGGATTGGCTGCATCACGACGGCGACGGCGGCCCGCAGGCCATTACGAAGCCAACGAGGGGTGATGCGTCTTGTTAGAGCCAGGGGATTAATCATGGTAAGCCAGGGCCGGCGCTTGGCCGAGAGTGGTGGTCGATGGTGAGGGACAGAGGGTTCCGCTGCTACGCGGTGCAGGCTGAAGATAGGTGGGGATGACGTCCGCCGGTGGGCCGTCGGCGATTAACTCGCCTCCGCGCAACAGAATGCATCGTTGGCACAAGGCTTCCACTGTGCCCTCGTTGTGGCTGACGAGCAAGACGGTGCGACCCGAGCGCGCAGCGCTGCGCATCTGGGACAGGCACTTTTCCTGGAAAGCGGAGTCGCCGACCGCCAGCACCTCGTCGACGATCAGAATCTCCGGCTGCAGATGCGCCGCCACCGCAAACCCCAGGCGAACATACATGCCGGAGGAGTATCGCTTCACGGGCGTGTCAAGAAACGTCTCGATCTCGGCGAATGCCACGATCTCGTCGAAGCGACGGCTAATCTCCGCGCGGCTCATCCCCAGCAACGATCCGCTGAGGAAGACGTTCTCTCGCCCGGTAAGCTCGGGATGAAAGCCGGTGCCCACCTCCAGCAGGCTGGCCACGCGCCCCCGCAGGCCAAAACGTCCGGAGGTAGGCTCCGTGATGCGCGATAAGATTTTCAACAGCGTGCTCTTACCGGCTCCGTTGCGGCCGATGATTCCCACGACTTCACCCTGGCGAACGTCAAAGGAAACATCCTTGAGCGCCCAGTAGTCGTGGCTGCTTGTGGATGTGGTCGCTCGGTTCGAGATGCCCAGCAGCCGCTGCGATCGGTGCGCCGCAGCGCGACCCCACCCGTAGAGCAACTCGGAGAGCCGATAGCTCCCCTCTCCCGCGCCGATCCGGTAGCGCTTGCTCAATCGTTCTGCGCGCAGGGCGAACTTGCTCATGCAACTAAATCCGATCGGCGACGAACCGCTCCACGCGGCGAAAATACATCAGCCCGCTGCTGAACGTGGCTGTCACCACGAGGAGCGAGATCAGGAGTGGCCAACCCGGTGCAGGCTCGCTTCCCAACAGCGACCAACGAAAGCCTTCGATGATGCCCACCATCGGATTGAGCGCCATCCACGACCGCCAAGCCGCGGGCACCAACGCATCGATCTGGTAGATGATCGGGCTGAGGAAGAATCCCATCTGCACCAGAAAAGGCACAACAATTCCCACATCGCGGTACATGGCATGCAACGCTGCCAGCCACGTGCCCGCGGCCAGCCCCGCCACCGCGGTCAGCAACACCAGCGGCGGCAGGAAGAGCAAGCGCCAGGAGAGTGGCACGCCATAGAATGCAATCGCTCCACCGAGTAGGCACAGGGCGACCAGAAAATCGAGCAACGGCGGCACGGCCGCCGCCAGCGGCAAGATCAGCCGAGGAAAATAGACCTTACCAATCAAGTTCTGATTGGCCACCAGGCTATGGCTGGCTTGCGTCAACGTGCCGGAGAACAACTGCCACGGCAACAGCCCGCATAGCACGATCAAAGGGTAGGGCACGTTTCCCGTGGTGAATTGGGGCGCCGCCAGCGCAAAGAGCGTGGAGAAGATCGCCAGCATCACCAGCGGTTGCAACACGGCCCAACCGATGCCCACGAGCGTTTGGCGGTAACGCACTTGCAAGTCCCGCAAAGCCAGCGTGCGCAACACCTGGCGATGACTCCACAACTGCCGGACATCGATCCCTTGCCACGCGCCCGTAGCGCCGTAGTACGCTAGACCATCATCGCCCGAGTCGGCAGCCCGGACGCGCAGAACTGATTCGGCAGAGGGCATCCGACCTGTTTAGCATGCAGTCGTGAGCAATGCGTGAAGCCTTTGCAAGCGTTGTGTTAAGTCGCTTGACGCCGCGAAGCGTTTGCTTTGTGATGCGAGTGCTGGCTCGCAACCTTCGCCGGATCGTGTTGTGTTCGCATGAAGATACTCGCTCCATTATCTCCGGGCGTCGCGTTCTCCTGGCGGCAGGGTGTGGCCGTTGCCACGCTGTTGGCGGCCGTGGGCGTGGCCGTCT
>JBGTDH010000585.1:0-2519 GCA_041748435.1 Pirellulales bacterium | reverse complement strand
CGCCTAAGCACCACCACGGCCGCCGCTCCCGTCGCCGATCCCATGCCGCCGCTGGTGCGCGCCGCGCTGCAGACGCCAGCCAACGAACGCTCGCCCGCGCAAGTGGCCACCGTCTTTACGCACTGGCGCACGAGTGTGCCGCAGTGGAAAGAGATCAACACCCGCAGCGACGCGTTGTGGAAGCAACATCCCGAAGGGGCGACGCAATTCACGCTGGAAGCCCGCGACGAGCCGCGTCTGACCAGCATCCTCAAGCGCGGCGATTGGCTGAAGCCGGGGAAGGCCGTGACCCCCGGCGTGCCGGAAGTTTTGCACGCATTGCCGGAGGGTGCGCCCCCCACACGGCTCACGCTGGCCAACTGGCTGGTCGATCGTCAGTCCCCTACCACGGCCCGCTCCTGGGTCAATCGTGTCTGGCAGGCCTACTTTGGCACGGGCATCGTCGCCACCAGCGAAGATCTCGGCACCCAGAGCGAGCCTCCCAGCCATCCGGAGCTGCTCGATTGGCTGGCCGTGGAGTTCATGGAGAACGGTTGGAGCACCAAGCAGCTTCACAAGCGGATCGTCACCTCGCGCACGTATCGCCAATCGAGCCAGGTGAGCGAAGACTTGCTCAAGCGGGATCCCTACAATCGTCTGCTGGCGCGCGGCCCGCGGTTTCGCGTCGAGGGGGAGATCGTGCGCGATATTCAACTCGCCGTGAGTGGCCTGTTGAATCGCAAGATCGGCGGTCCGGCGGTGATGCCCCCGGCGCCCGAGTTTCTGTTTCAGCCCCCGGCCAGCTACGCGCCGTTCCCGTGGAAGGAAGAGACGGGAGAGAACCGTTATCGTCGCGGCCTGTACACGTGGCGTCGCCGCACCACGCCGTTCCCGTTCCTGCAAACATTCGATACGCCGGAAGGCAACGTGGCCTGTATCCGCCGCACGCGGGCCAACACGCCCTTGCAGGCCCTGGTCGCGCTGAACGAAACCGTCTCGATGGAGTCCGCCCGCGCCTTCGCCCGGCGCATTCTCTCCGAGGGTGGCGCGGACGACGCCGCACGGCTGACCTTTGCCTTCCGCACCGCAGTCAGCCGCCCGCCCACAAGCTCGGAGCAAGCCACATTGCTCGCGCTGATGGAAAAACAGCGTCCCCGCATCAGCGATGGTTGGGTCAACCCGTGGGAAGTGGCCACGGGGCAGACTGCGGCACAGCCGGAGTTGCTCCCGCCCGGCGTGACGCCCACGCAATGGGCGTTGTACACCACCATCGCTCGCGTGCTGTTGAACCTGGACGAGACAATCACGAAGCAATGAACCCTGCTAGGCTCGCCGCCGAGCGAGCAACTTGCGCATGGCCAGCGGAAAGAAGGCCAGCAGCGTGAGGCCAAGCAGCAGCCCAGGAGTGATGATGCTGCTGACGCCCGCTTCCGCCAGTTGCTCCAGGCTGGGCACCTTGCTGGCGGTGTACGTGTACAAGAACGTCGCGGGCAGCATGCCCACCTGGCTCACCCAGGCGTAGGTGCGCAGGCGAATGGTTGTGAGCCCCATCAGTATGTTGATCAGGAAGTACGGCACGATCGGCAGCAATCGCAGCGTGAGCAGATACCAGGCCCCCTCGAGTTGGAAGGCATCCTGCATGGCCTTCAACCGCGCTGGAAATCGCGCGGCGACAAGGTCGCGCAGCAAATAGCGGCTGAGCAGAAAAGCCATAATAGCGCCGGCTGTGGAGCCAAAGCTCACCAGCAGCACGGCGGGCCAGAAGCCGAAGAACCAGCCGATGAACAGCGTCAGCGCGACGCCAGCCCCCGGGACGCTCACGCCGTTCACGGCCATGTACGTGAAGAACACCAGCGCGTACGCCATCAGGCGATGTTGCTCGTAGAGCGATCTTAATCGCGTCTCATGTCGGGCCAGATTGGTGAGCGTGAACTCATCACGGAACAGCAGAATCGCTGCTGCAGAGGCGATCATTAACAGCAGCAGCAACACGAGTTTGCCCCACGGCAACTGGCGAGGCGCGGGCGATTCCGAAGAGACAGGCATGGCGTCAACCGTTCGCACCCAGGCGGCCCGCCGGGGTTTCGTTCCGCAGCACGGCGATCATGTCGCGCGTGGCGGCTTCCACGGCCCCTTGCCAGTTGCTGACAAAGCGCCCGGCGTATTCCTTGCGGGCATGTGCGAAGATAATGCCGCGCGAGTTATTCACTATCGCGCCCAAGCCGCGTTGATCGAAGCCGGCGGCCACATCCGCGGCGGTGCCACCTTGACTGCCGAACCCCGGCACCAGGATCCAGGCGTGCGGCATCGCCTCCCGCAGCTCGGCGAGTTGTGCCGGATACGTGGCGCCCACCACCGCGCCTACAGCGCCATAGCCGGACTCGCCGACGGTCTGCAAAGCCAGCCGCTCGACTAGCTCGCCCACGTGCCGATACAGCGGACGCTCGTCGCAAATCAGATCCTGAAACGTTCCGCCGCCAGGGTTCGAGGTCTTCACCAGCACAAAGATGCCGGTGCCATGGGCGCTGCCCGCGGCCACA
>JBGTDH010000584.1:0-2544 GCA_041748435.1 Pirellulales bacterium | reverse complement strand
GCCTTTCCCGTTCTCAGACCTCTCTCAGACGAAACTGCGTCCCGCGATTTGTCTGGCGGACGCAGGGCGAGGCGACTGGGTCTTTAGCCAGGTGACCAGCAATCCCTACGGCGACTCCCAAGCAATCCTGTTGGATGCTGCCGATTTTTCCGCCGGTAGTCTGCGAGGCGCGAGCTTTGCGCGACCAGGAAAGCTCTTCACGGCGCATGTCTCGCTCGTGACGCGGTCGGTGGGACGACTCAACGCTCCTGGTCTTCAGCGAGTGCTGGACGCGGTCGTGAGATTGCTGCAACCTGCCGCCGCACCTTGAGCGTCAGGCCGCGTGGGCGTTGCGTTCAATCGCGCGGACCAAGGAACCGAGCCGAAAGGTCGGCATCGAAACGCGTCCCCCACCCGCTCGCTCGCCCCCCGCGACGCGCGCGCGCCCGCGTCTTTGCTCCCCTCTCCCTCGGCGGGAGAGGGGCGGGGGTGAGGGGGCCGGACTTGCCAACAGTCTCCGCCACTCATGGCAGATCGAAAAGTTGCCCATCATTGCGACATCCGAGCCGTTGCAACACCACGCTGGAAGTGGCGTTATTCACCTCCCGCACACTGCCATCGCCCAGCAAGAACAGCGTGACTCCTGGATGCCAACTCCCGAAGCGATTCTGCGGATCTTCGTTCCGCTGGTCGAAGGGAAACAAACGCTCGGTTGACCTCAGTGGCGCCAAGCGCCGGGACCAGTACGCCATCGGACCCGGCATCTGCAGATCCGCAGGGTCGCCGCCGCGGCCGTGATAGTACGGTCCGTCCTGCTCGCTCGGTAACACGTTGCTGCTGGGATCGGCCGTATTTCCGCCCAGATGACCCTCGCGAACGGCCTTCTCCCCGAGCAACACCGTGTTGCTTACTCCGTCGACAATATCCGCAAACGTGGTCATCGAGCGAAACTCGCCCGGCTGCAACCCTTCGGACGTTCTGCTCACCATCATCGCGCCATCCCAAGTGCGCGGCTGGTTGCGATCGACCTTACCGGGCACGGCCTCCGCCAGCGACACGCAGAGATAATCTCCCACGGCATAGGGACCCGTCCAATGGCCAACTCCCTGAACCGATTTGGACCATCCGTCGCGGCGCGAATAGCATTGAAAGGTGAGCAGCGTCGTTTGCCGCAATCGGCTGTGATCGGCGGGCGGTGCCGCTTTCTCGTCCAGCGGCACGGAGAGATCGACCAACGCGGCCAACTCCTGCTGCTCCATGAAGGGCAACAGCAAAACGGGCCAACTCGGATACCCGCGCGGCTGCGCGGCGCGGGAATCGTCGTCGGTCAAATAGCTGGGGCAAATCTCGCCCCGAATATCCTCAAAGTTCTGAATCCCCAATCCGATCTGCTTGAGAAAGCCGCTGCAACTCGTGCGTCGCGCCGCCTCCAGCGCCCTGCTAATCGCCGGCATGATCACCGCGACGATCAATCCCAACACGCCGGCAACCACCAGCAGATCTAGCCACGTGAACCGCCAGCGACGTTCGACTTCAGGTTCGGCCATGCGTTTGGAGTGCGGCGACTCGTCGCCGCTTTCGGACGGTTGGACACACGGTACTCAATTTCTCAAACTTCCAACGCGGCGACAAGTCGCCGCACTCCGCGCGGCGCCAGCCGCAGTTCATTTCAGCGCCGCGAGCTCGGTTCTCCGCTTGCCGCTAAGCCGCGAGCGAAAGTTAGGTCCGCAGCCAGCGGTCGGCCCAGAGGAGGCCGATGAGGGTCTTGGCGTCTTGGATCTGGCCGGTGCGCACGAGATCGAGGGCTTCCTGCCAGGTTAGGGTCAGCGGCTCGATCTGCTCGCCGGCATCCAGGTGCATCTGGCCGTGCGTCAGGTCGCGGGCTACGTACAAATGCATGCGTTCGCGCAGGATGCCGGGAGACATCCAGAAGGCGTGAACGAACTCCAGCGAGCCCGCGCGGTAGCCGGTTTCTTCCTCCAGTTCGCGCCGTGCGGCAACAGAGGGCTCTTCTCCAGGTTCGAGCGTGCCGGCCGGTAGCTCGATCAAGGTTTCGTCGACGGCCGCGCGATGGTTGCGGATGAGCAGCAGGCGATCGTGTGGGAGCAGGGGCAGGATCACAACGGCGCCCGGATGGAGAATGACCTCGCGGTCGTGCTGGGAGCCATCCTGCAAGGTTTGCCTGCGCCGCACGACGCGAAAGCGCCGGCCGGTAAACAGCGTTTCTTCCTGGTCCATCGGCCCCTCGCTGATTGATCGCCTCGTCCGGGATTGCTAAGATAACGGGGCGATCGTCGAGTGTCCAAGCATGCCCGCTCTGAGGGCAGGGCAAACGGCCAATTTCCCTATGCGCGACGTTCTAAGCTGGAGCTTGTCCCTGGGCCGGTGGGCCGATGTGCAGGTTCGCCTGCACGCGTTCTTCTTGCTACTGGGCGTGTTTGTGCTACACGCTGCCAGTACGGACGTCTGGCCCCTCTGGTATGCGCTGACACTGCTGGGTGTGCTGCTGCTGAGTGTACTCTTGCACGAGGCGGCCCATGTGCTGGCGGCTCGCCGCTCCGGCGG
>JBGTDH010000583.1:0-4467 GCA_041748435.1 Pirellulales bacterium | reverse complement strand
TCCGCCGAAGGCACGCTTAGCAGATCGCCGCACGCGCAGGAGATCGCCGTTCCCGGCGCTAACGCGCCCACGTCGTACTCGCGGCCGCAGCGAGTGCAATCCAGAATCATACGATTGTTTGCTCAAACTGGCTCACGTCGACCGGCGTCCACGCGGAGCGGAACCGCGTGCCGGTCGCCAGGTGAAGCACAGACAGGGTTTGCTTGTCGATCACCAGCAGCAGCCGCTTCACCACGCCCGCTGCTGTGAGATTATACACGCTGCGCGTCTCGGCCAAGGACCAATTACGCCACCGATCCAAGGGCGGATACTCGCTGAACACGCGGGCTAGCCGGGTATCGGCGGGCTTCACCCCTTCACGTTTGCGGCAGGCCAGGCAGCGGTCTCCGACCAGGCCACGTGGACTCATGAACTGCCGGCATTCGCAGCATTGAATGAGTTCCGTTGTCCGCACCGGCTCCTCCGTCACCGGACAGATGGTCGCATACTCAGGGAGCACGCGCTTTCCGGTCACACTGCAAGTGACTAACTCGCGGCGCAACATGCGGCGGCCCGACTGCGTGCAGGCTTCGATCTCCTCGGCCACGGTAATGCGCTCGTCGTCGGTCACGGCGGGACGCATCGAGGTGGTGCCCGTGTGCGGACAAGCGAACGGAGGCGCGGCCAGCGTGCGCGCCCAGCCCTCGAACGGCAAATCAGCCGTCTGCTGGCCAAAGCTGAACCGCAACTTGCCGTGGGCCCGCTTGCACCAGATGAGCGTGGTGGCCACCAGGTCCGCCTGAGCTTGGACAGCGTAACGCTCCTCCAAGCCGAGCAAACGCCGCTGTCGCTGGGCATCCAGTGCGGCCAGTTGCTCTTCGAGCGCCGCCCGCTCCTCGGGTTCCAAGTCGCCTGCGAGTGGCTGGGCAACATCGGCGCGAGTCTTGGCGAAGTAATCCGAGAGCTGCCGCTCTTCCTGGGCGCGCCGCGGCGCCAGTTCGGCTGCGGCCTTCTGCTCGGCCTGTTCCCGATGCGCATCGGCCGCCTGTTGCCCCGCCTCGACCAGCCATTCCAATTGCGCCGGCGTCATTCGCGGCGGCCGCTCGATCGAGACCAACTGTGCCAGCCCAAGTTCCTGCTGTGCGGGCCCCGCCAGCTCCTTCCCATCGTTCCCCAGGAAGACATCGATCAGCTCGTCGCGCGGCTCCAGGCCTTCCAATCGCAGCCGCCACGTAAACCGCAGCACCAGACGATCATCGAGAGAGCAACCCGCCAGCCGCGCCGTTCCGCCTTCCACGGTGTAGGCGGGAAACAGCCGGCCGCTAAGCTCATGCACGCTGGCCGGCTGATCGGCCGGCGCCGCATGCGCGACGTTTCCCAGCTCGCGCACGCGATCGATCAGCCACGTCAGCAGCCGGCTCCCCGGCGCCGCGAGCTCCAGGCTCGGATCTTTGCTCTGGGAGTACACCTCGCGATCGAAGGTGAACGGCGCCCGCGATTGGCCGTCGAAAGAATCGCGGGCTTGGGGCGGTACGTCCAGCCAGAAGGTCCCTTGACCATCGTGGCCAACGTCCAATCCCAGCCGCTGCGCCGCCCACAAGGTGAAGCGCCGCTCCGATTGCGCTGAATCTGTCGCTTCGCTTGTCAACACGCTTCCGCCTGGAACGACCACGTCTTGCCAACAGGAGCCGCAACCTACCGCATTTCAAACACACCCGGCAAGTGCGCGATCTGGTCGAATCGGCCCGTTGACATTTCGCCACACAGTGGGCCGCACGTGCGTCCGCCATCAATGACGTACAGTTTTACTGAGATATCATCAGGCGAGGTTGGTTTTCGATGCACATTGATGCCCTACCGATTTGGGTGATCTCTTGCGGCACGATTCTCGTGGTACTACTGGCAATTGAAGCCGGGTCTCAGCTGGGGCACGCCATGCGCCGGCGGTCGGAAGAGGAGAAGGAATCTCCGGTCTCCGCCATTGCCGGCGCCATCCTGGGGCTGGCGGCTTTTATGCTGGCATTCACCTTTGGAGTTGTCTCGGAGCGTCATGCCGCCCGAAGGGCGCTGGTCCGCGATGAAGCCGTGGCCATTCGCACTGCCTGGCAGCGATCAGACTTTCTGCCGGAATCGGATCGCGCGGAGGCGGCTGCCTTGCTGCGGGATTACGTGGACGCGCGCGTGACATTCGCTCAGGCGGGCAGCCTGGAGCCGGAGCGAGTCAAGACTATGCTGGCCAATGCACAACAGCGGCAAGCCCGCCTATGGAACATGGCCGTCGCCAACGCGCGCAAAGACATGAACTCCGATGTGGCCGCCCTGTACATCGACTCGCTGAACGAGGTGAATGGGATTCATTCGTCGCGCGTGGCGCTCGGGATTCAAGCCCGCGTTGCCAACGAGATCTGGCTGGCGCTGTACTGCATCACGCTTCTCGGCATGCTGAGCGTGGGCTATCAGACGGGCATCGCCGGATCGAGACGATCGCTGGCGTGGCCGATCCTGGCCCTGTCGTTCGCTCTGGTGTTCGCGCTGATCGCCTCGCTCGATCGCCCCGACAGCGGCATCCTGAAGGTCACGCAACAACCGCTGATCGACCTGCGAGACGCCATGGACACGCAGGGCGGGAGTGGGACAACGCCGTGAACTCGTCGTACGGCTCCCGAAACAAGCTGTCCCGAATGCGAATCAAGGATTCCTTGCCTTGACCTGGGCTGGTCACGATCTCTGCGCGCCCATCGCCGTTGAGATCAAGGTCGTCGACTCGCACGCCGCCGGTGAGTATTGGCGCCGCTGAAGACGCGCACGTGGGGTCCGCCGCCGGCGTCAGCGCCGGTGATGATATCAAACCTCGTATCCCCGTCGACACGCTCCGCCGCAACAAACACGCCGCCGGAGAAGTTCGCGGCATAGGCAAAGAAGCCGGCCAGCTCGTCGTAGTACCGGCTTCAGCCGGAAGAACCGCCGAACGAGGCCGCGCTTTTCCGCGCGCGAGGTCGGCTGGAATCGATTAGACTAGCCATCGATTCACGCCCCCGTATCGCGCCGCAGAAAGGACCTCGCCGTGCCTAGTGTCGCTCCGCAGACGTTGACCCGCTTTGCCACCTCACTGCTCTCCGCCGGCGGACTGCCGGATGCGGAAGCTCAACTGGTGGCCGCCAGCCTCGTGGGAGCGAACTTGCGCGGGCACGATTCCCACGGCGTGATGCGCATTCCGTTCTATCTGGACTGCCTGGCGAAAGGCGAAGTCGCGGCCGGGGCCGAGTTCACGATCCTCAAAGAGACCCCTTCGCTGATCGTGGCAGATGGCCACTGGGGATTTGGCCAGACTCAGGCCCGGCGGCTGATGGAGCGGCTAATCGCCAAGGGTCGCGAGACCGGCGTGGGTGTGGGCACCATGATCAAATGCAGCCACATCGGCCGCTTGGGTGAGTACAACGAGATGGCCGCCGACGCGGGCCTCGTTTCGATGGTCATGGTCAACACGCACGGCCATTCGCGGCGCGTGGCCCCCGTGGGAGGCACAGCGCCGCGGCTGGGGACCAATCCGCTGGCCATCGGCGTGCCCAACGGAGATGCTCCGCTGCTGTTGGACTTTGGCACCAGCGCCACGGCGGAGGGCAAGGTTCGCGTCAAGAAGATCGCCGGCCAGACCTGCCCCGACGGCTGGCTGTTGGACAGCGAAGGCCGCCCCACGAACGATCCCGCCAGCTTGTATGGCACGCCGCCGGGAACGATTCGCCCGATGGGGGGCGATCAGGCGTACAAGGGTTTTGGCCTCGGCCTGATGGTGGAGATTTTTGCCGGCGCACTCTCCGGCGGAGTTTGCATTCGCGAGGTGCCCATTAATCAGAACGGCAACTGCGTGTACATGCAGGTGCTCGATCCCGGGCATCTGGGGGGCGCCGATCATTTTGCCTGCGAGGTCGAGAACGTCACCGGGTTTGTGCGCGGCTGTCCGCGCATCGAGGGCGTGCCGGAGATCCTGCTCCCCGGAGATCCCGAGCGCCGCGCGCTGGCTGCCCGCAGCATCAGCGGCGTGCCGCTGGACGACGGCAACTGGAACGAGCTGGTGAAGCTGGCCGCCCGTCTGAAGGTCGATGTGCCGCAGGTCTAAGCTAAGCGAGGTGCGCCAGGATGCACTCTTCATAACCCGAACGCGTCAGCGAGGGTGCGCTACGCGCGGCTCGCCCTCGCTTACGCGTTCGGGTTACGAGCTTTGCGGCACGCCCTCGCTTACTTGCATTGGATGGGTAGGAGTTCTCGTCCTACTCGCGATATAATGCCGAGAATGCGGAGAGAAATATCCCGACGGAGATCATGCCCATGCCACGCCATACCTGCTTGTTGTTCGCGCTGTTGATCTCCTCGCTGCTGTCTGGGGCGGGTAGGGCGGCGCCGCTGAGCCTGCAACTGGACGATCCGCCGCAGCCGCTGACGCCGAAAGTGCCCCGCACGCAGGCGGAACAAGAGCGGCTGGAAGCGCTG
>JBGTDH010000582.1:0-3880 GCA_041748435.1 Pirellulales bacterium | reverse complement strand
ATCTGTCGCCGCCGCACTACCGCATCACGCGCAGCAGCTTGTGGCAGGAGGAGATCGATCCCTGGCGGCAGAAGGAGCGGCTGCCGATGTTCACCAGCGGGCTGTTTGGCGAGCTGCTCTATGCGGGACAGCCGCGCTTGATCGACGATCTGCGTTGCTCGCCCAGCGATCCGGCGGCCGAGTATCTGGCCGGGCAGCGTTCGCTGGCGGCCATCCCGCATTACGACAACGGCGAAGTGGTGAATATGTTCGTGATGCTCAGCCCGGAGACCGCTGGCTTCGATCCGGAATCGTTTCCCGAGGAAGTCTGGATCTCGAATCTGTTCGGCCGGGCGACGCATAACCTGGCGCTGTCGCTGGAGCTCAAGGCGGCCTATAAGCTCGTCGATCAGGAGTTGAAGATGGTGGCCAACGTCCAGCGCTCTCTGTTGCCGCTGCAACTGCCGCAGGTTCCTGGATTGGACCTGGCGGCCCACTATCAGACCTCGCGGCGAGCCGGCGGAGATTACTACGATTTCTTTCCGCTTCCCAACGGCAGTTGGGGACTGCTCCTGGCCGATGTGAGCGGCCACGGCGCCGGGGCGGCCGTGATCATGGCCATCACGCACAGCATCGTGCATTCGTATCCTGGCCCGCCCGTGCCGGCGGCCAATATGCTGGAGTTTGTGAATAAGAAACTGGCCGACCGCTACACGGGCGAACTGGGGAGCTTTGTCACCGCTTTCTATGGCATCTACGATCCAGCCACGCGGCGCATCACGTATGCCAGCGCCGGCCATCCGCCGCCGCGTCTGAAGCACTGCGGCCAGAGGCAAGTCGCGCCTCTGCCTTGCGAGCCAGGTTTGCCCTTGGGCATCGATCCCGACGAGCGCTATCAGGACTTTACGTTCGATCTGATCTCGGGCGACAATCTGATTTTCTACACCGATGGCATTACGGAGGCGATGGACCACACTGGAAACATGTACGGCACGCCGCGCTTGGATCGTTGCCTCGACAGTTGCCAGCCGGCCGACGACCTGATCCATCATGTGCTGGATGACGTGGAACGCTTCACCGCCGGCCGTCCCCCCGACGACGACCGCACGCTGGTGGTCGCTCGCGTGCAGTAACGTGCAGTAAGCGATCGCTTCCCATTGTGCCCGCGGGCGTTATATTCGGATTCCTGGGACGCCTGTCCAATGCGGCATTGTCGAGCCGCAAATCAGAATCAAGAGGCTATGCATGGCGGAGCATACGGCAGATGCGTTACAGGCGGACCCGCGGCGGGTTACGTCGCCGAGCTTCATGGGACTGCTGGCGACGCAGTTCCTGGGGGCGATGAACGATAATATGTTCCGGCTGCTGGCCATTGGCATCGGCACGGAGTACGTCGCGGCCAATCAATCTTCCAGCATTGTGGCGGCGGGGCTGGCGTGTTTCACGCTGCCTTATCTGCTGCTGGCGGCGCCGGCCGGCTATCTGGCGGATCGCTTCAGCAAGCGCAACGTGATTGTGCTCTGCAAGGTGGCGGAGATTGTGCTGATGACACTGGCCGTCGGCGCCATCCTCTCTCAGAACCTGTACTTGATCTTCTTCGTGCTGGCTCTGATGGGTGCCCACAGTGCGCTCTACGGTCCGTCCAAGCTGGGCAGCATTCCCGAGATGTTGCCGCCGGAGAAGATCTCCGTGGCCAATGGATGGATGGGCCTGGTGACGGTGGTCGCCACGGTGACCGGCGTGGTGGCGGGCAACCAGTTGTACGCGTGGACGCGCCCCAAAGGTTTGACCGATACCTGGATCTGCGCCGCCGTGCTCATCGGCACGGCAGTCGTCGGCACGTGCGTGAGTTTGCTGATTGCGAAGTTGCCGGCCGCCAATCCCACGCTGAAGTTCCCGCGCAATCCACTGCTGCAGACGTGGCGCGATCTGCAATCGTTGGGTTCGAGCAAAGCCCTGCTGCGCGTGGCGCTGGGCATCGCCTTCTTCTGGTCGTTGGGGGCTCTCGCGCAATCGAACATTCTGGAGCTGGCACGCGAAGGAGGACTCACGCAGCCGGACACCAGCCCTCTGATGGCCGCCTTGGTGTTTGGCATCGGATTGGGAAGCGTGCTGGCGGGCATCTGGTCGGGCGGCCGTGTGGAGTTGGGAATTCTGCCCCTCGGCGCCGGCGGAGTGGCGATCAGTTCCATCTTGTTGTTTACGGTCGATGGAAGCCTGAACGCGGGCGGTGCTAGCTGGTCCGGCTCCTTCCTCCTGACGGGTTTCTTCCTGTTCCTGCTCGGCGCGAGCGCGGGACTGTTCGACATCCCGCTCAATGCGTACATGCAACACCGCAGCCCGCCGCAGCAGCGCGGCGCTATTCTGGCGGCAAGCAACTTCCTGACGTTCTCCGGCATGCTGCTCTCTGCGGGACTTTACTACGTGTTGCGATTACCGGCCGGCCCGGAGGGCAAACCCTGGTTCGCGGCCCGCGAGGTGTTCCTGCTGGCCGGGTTATTTACCATTCCGGTGTTTCTATACATCGTGTTGCTGCTGCCGCAGGCTTCGATTCGATTCCTCGTGTGGCTGGCCAGCAAGACCGCGTATCGCGTGCGGGTTTATGGACACGAGCATCTGCCGGAGCAGGGTGGCGCGCTCTTGGTGTGCAATCACGTCACCTGGATCGATGCCATCTTGCTGTTGATGTCTTCCAGCCGGCCGATCCGCATGCTGGCACACGCCGATTACATCTCGGGGTGGTCCGTGCGGTGGCTGGCTCGGCTGTGGGGCGTTATTCCGATCGAACCGGGAAAGAAATCGGTACGGCATTCGCTGGACATGGCTCGCCAAGCCCTTCGCGATGGCGAGCTGGTGTGCATCTTTCCCGAGGGTGGGCTGTCCCGCACGGGTCAGATGCAAGCCTTCAAGCCGGGACTGCTATCGTTGGTCGAAGGAACCGGCGTGCCCGTTATTCCGGTATTCCTGGATGAACTGTGGGGAAGTATCTTTAGCTTCGCAGGGGGTCGCTACTTCTGGAAATGGCCGAAGCGCTGGCCGTACCCTGTCTCGATCCATTTTGGCCGCCCGATCGAGCACCCGGACGACGTTTATCTCGTGCGCCAGGCCGTGGAAGAATTGGGAGTTTGTGCCGTGCAATTGCGATATCAACGCCAGATGGTTCTCCCCCGCATGTTCCTGCGGATGTGCCGCCGCACATTCTTTCAGCCTAAGGTGGCCGATTCGACGGGCGTGCAACTCACGGGCGGCAAGCTGCTGATCGGCGCCTTGGCTCTGCGCCGGGCGCTGATGACCAAGCTGCTGGCCGACGACGAGAAGTACGTCGGCCTGCTGCTGCCGCCGTCCGTCGGCGCCGTGGTCACCAATATCGCGCTGCCGCTGGCCGGCCGCATTGGCGTTAACTTGAACTACACGGTCAGCTCGGAGGTGATGAACTCCTGCATCCGGCAATGCGGGATTCGCCGCGTGCTCTCCAGCCGCAAGGTCATGGAGAAGCTCAACCTCAAGCTGGATGCAGAAGTCATTCTGCTGGATGAGTGGCGGACCAACGTCAGCCGGCTGGACAAGCTGATTGCCGCTCTCCAAGCCACATTAGTGCCTACCTTCCTGCTGGAGCGCTGGCTCGGGCTGATGCAATTAAAGGGGATAGACCCCATTACCGTGATCTTCACGTCGGGGTCCACCGGCGAACCCAAGGGCGTGGTGCTCTCCCAACAGAACGTAGGCTCGAACATTGAGGCCATGGATCAGCTCGTCAACCTGCGCGCTGACGACGTAGCACTCGGCGTGCTGCCCTTCTTCCATTCGTATGGCTACACTGCCACGCTGTGGACCGTGCTGGCGTTCGATACCATGGGCGTGTTCCACTTCACTCCGCTGGACGCCATGCAAGTGGGCAAGC
>JBGTDH010000581.1:0-7148 GCA_041748435.1 Pirellulales bacterium | reverse complement strand
GTCGACCTGGCAAGGCTCGAAGCCGGCCTGCCGGCGCAGAGCGTCGCACAAGGTCGGGTTCACTTGGAATGCGCCGGGCACAACGACCAGGGCCATCTCGATCTGCTGCCGGCGGCACAGTTCGACCATCTGCCCAAGCTGCCCCGAAGTCTCTTGCCACCGCGCGGCCATGCAATCTTGAATCGGCGTGCGGCAGACCGCCAACTGCGAAGAGCAACGTCGAAGATAGGTTCCGCGGCTGATTTCCGGCTGCGGCGTGAGGTCGCGCACGAACCGCTCCCCCAGGGAACTGTGCCGCGCGCCCAGCTGATACATCTGCAGGCCGCGCCAATCGAACCAGCCCGGCAACGGCAGTTGCTCGGTGAGATCGTCCCCGACCGAGAAGAACGTGATCACGAGGTCGGGTCGAAAATAGAGCACATCGTGCGCAAGCTGCGCGGCATACTCCCGCGGCCCGGCTTTCGGGATGCCGAAGTTGTAGATTTCCACGCCCGGCACGCGGCGCTCGATCTGCGCCAGGCAATTGGTCTCGGGAGTTCCGGACAGCGTCATTCCATCTCCCAGGACGGCCACGCGGAAGATGCCCGGCCGAGGTGTGGTCTGGAACTCCTTGTCCCAATAACCCAAGGTATTGACCAGGCGGCCGCGAACCTCGGTTCCCGGGGGCAGCACGTGCAGCTTCGCCACGTAGGTTTCGGGCACCGGGTCGCCGGCGATTACCGAGTAGAGCCGCACCAGGCTTTCCGCCGCGACCAGCGTGCAGATGCTGCCGAAGACGGCGTGCTGCGTTGGCCCCAGCACGCGCCGCGCAAGTCTCTGCGAAGCGCGGGCCACCAGTTCCGGCTGCATGGCGACAAGCCACAGGCCGAGCGTGTACCACGCCATGACTCCCGCGCAGAACAAGTAGCCGATACTCGGGTCAGGGCCCAACCAGAGTCCGGCGGTGTAGCACAGCACCGCGCCCGCAAAGAGCCACTTCAAAAACAGCAGTCGATCGAAGAAGTTCAGCTGAATCGCGCCCTCGCGCGAGGCGCGCGCCGCGCAGCGAAATTGCACAAGGCTCAGCACACAGAGCGTAATGGCGGCCGTGGCTCGATGGGGTTGCGGGTCGTGGCGTTGTGCGTGCAGCCAGAGCAGCCATAGCCCAGAGAGCAGGCACCCGGCAGCTACAAGGGCCATCGAAATGCTGGCCACGCGATGCCGATTCCAGCGATCGCCGATTCGAGCAGAGATAGAGTTGCTGCGCACAGTCCCCTCCTTGGGGCCTAAAGTGGTGAATCGGCAAAAGGCCGACACGACCCTCTGGGTGGCAACTCAGGGTGCAATGGTCGAGTGTCACCGCCGGACGCCATCCTGGCACGCGGCGCGAATGCCCTTTCCCTATCCGAACGTGTTTTTCCGGTCAATCCCGATTGCTGTGAATCCGCAGTGTGGCTCCTCGATTGATATCGGTCCTAGCATCAGCCGGAATTGAATCTTCGCTTCCGCGATTGTGCCACCAACCGCTGCCAGCACCCGTATCAGCAAAAAGTGAGCCAAGCCGCTTCCGCAACCGAGGCGAAGCCGTTACATAGGAGCTTCGTCTTTTCGAAGAAGTTCGTCGCGATCTCCGCGACGTGGGAGCGTCGCGTGAATCTTGGCTCAACGCAAATTGTAGAGACCTTCGCGGAGGCCTTTCGCGTGCGGTACGCGCGCCTGATCGTCACCGCACACGACGAGCATTGGCTGCACGAGGCCGTGCGCGCCGCCACCGGTTATGCCTCTTCTGTCATCGCTTGCGACGCGGAAGCTGGCCTGGAGCGCTTGCTTTCGGTCGACGAAACACCCGATGGCCGTCCGGGCGCCGCGATCCTGTTGGTCGGCTTTTCCAAAGAGACCCTGGCGCCCGCGGTTGCCAATCGCGTGGGTCAGTGCATTATGACCTGTCCGACGACGGCGGTCTTCGATGGCCTGCCGCTGGCGGAAGAGCGCATGCCCCTGGGAAAGCAGATTCGCTACTTCGGCGATGGCTATCAAAAGAGCAAGCAACTGAACGGCCGCCGCTATTGGCGTATTCCCGTGATGGACGGCGAATTCCTCGTGCAGGAATCGATTGGAATCGAGAAAGGCATCGGCGGCGGAAATCTGATTCTGCAATCCGACGGCCGCGAGAACGGCTTGTCTGCCGTGAGGCGTGCGATGGAGGCCATCGCCCCACTGCCCGGCGTGATCGCGCCCTTTCCGGGCGGCGTGGCCCGAAGCGGCAGCAAGATTGGCTCCCGCTATAAGAAGCTCAAGGCATCCACGGCCGATGCATACTGTCCGACGTTGCGGGGACGCGTCGAGACCAAACTGGTCGAGGGGGCCAACTGTTGTTATGAGATAGTGCTGGACGGCAGCGAGGAAGAATCGATCGGCCGCGCGTTAGCGCAAGGCATGCGCGCGGCCGCCGGTCCCGGACTCCTGGCCATCACCGCGGGCAACTATGGCGGCAAGCTCGGCAAGTTTCACTTTCACCTGCACGAGCTGCTGGTCAAATACTCCTAGTGCTCCCCCGCACGCTACGGCGATCTGGCGGCAGACGTTTGCCGCCAGAACTCACGCAATCGACGCTTCGAGATGACCCGCATGACTTGTTATCGACGGCTGTCAAGAGGAGAAAGTTGCGGGAGTGACGGGGTTCGGATTGCAATGATTCTTCTAGAGTGCGAACGGCCACACCATCGGCAGCAGCACGAGCGCGGTGATGGTGACGAGCACGGTTAACGGCACGCCGATTTTGAAAAAGTCGCTGGGGCGATAGCCGCCGGGACCCATCACCATCAGGTTGGTCTGATAGCCGATGGGGGTCATGAAGCTGAGCGAGGCCGCCAGCGCAATGCCCATGATGAACGGCCGCGGGCTGAAGCCCGCCGCCGCCGCCATGGCCACGACTAACGGAAACATCAGCACGGCCACGGCGCTGTTGGAGAGCATCTCGGTGAGCAGCAGCGCCAGAATGTAGACGACGATTAACAGCAAGTAGGGATGGCCCTCGCCCACGGCGGCAACCAACTGTTCGGCCAGATACTGTGCCGCGCCGCTGGTGGTCATCGCTTTGCCTAGCGCAAGCGCGCCGCCAATCGTGATCACCACTTGCAGATCGATGCCATTGCGGGCCTCCGCCACGGGCACACAGCGGGTGGCGACCATCAGCCCGGCGATGGCAATCGCCGCGATGGCGGGATTGGTCAGATGATCGCCCAAACCCGTCGCGGCGCCTTCCAGGCTAAGCCAGATCACCAGCAGGACGAAGAGTCCGGCGGCCAGCCAGGCGCGGTCGGTGCGGCGAGCCCGCGAGCCTTCCACGCGGCTGACGAGGGAAAAGTCCTGACTGTGACGATACGAATCGACGAACTCGGTGCGGGTCTGCAACAGCAGAGTATCGCCGGGGCGCAGGCGAATATCCCCGATCTTGTTGGTCATGCGCTCGCCGTTGCGATGCACGGCCACCACGGCCGCGTTGTAGAGTTGCCGGAAGTTGGCGGCTCGCACCGTAGAACCGATCAGGGGCGAGGACGGGGAGAGGACCACTTCCGTGAGATGCCGGCCGGAACGTTTGTTGGGTGTGAACTCGTAGGTGAGGTCGGCCGCCGGCACCAGGCCGGGGATCTTTTCCAGATCGACGATTGTAGTTACGACGCCCGTGAAGATCAGCCGATCGTTGGCGTGAATCACATCGGACGGCGTGACGGGCGTGATAACCTCCCCTTCGCGATCGATCTCGATCAAGAACAAGCCCTGCAAGTGCCGCAGGCCGGCCGCTTCGACACTCTGCCCAACCAGGCGGCACGTGGGCTGCACCAACATTTCCACCAGATACTCGCGGCGATGCTCTCCCAGTTGCTCCAGCAGATCGGTGCGATTGGGCAACAGCCGTCGAGCGAAGAGCAACATGAACGCGGATCCCACCAAGGCACAGGGGAGGCCCACCTTGCCGATCTCGAACAATGTCATACCCCGCATTTGCTCCTGAAACCGCGGGTCTTGCCGCAGGGCACTTCCGGGCCGCTCATCCGCGACGGTCAGACGTTGCTCGATCGTCTGCTGATCGGCCTTGAGCAACCCCTGCACGACCAGATTGGTGCTCGTGCCAATCAGGGAGCAGACGCCGCCGAGCACCGCCAGATAGCTGACGGGAATAAGCAACCGGCTGGGAGAGATGCGACGTTGCCGGCACCAATCGACCACCACCGGGACCAAGAGCGCCACGAGGGGCGTATTGGGAATGAAGGCCGAGAGGCCCACCTCAAACATCGACAATCGCGTGAGGGCGGCTTCTTCCGTGCGCGCGGAACCTAACACGCGGTGCCCGATCCAATCCAAAACACCGGTGGCTCGGAGGCCCGCAGCAACGACAAACAACGCGCCGATCACAATCACGGCGGGATTGGCGAACCCGGCCAGGGCTTCGTTGGGTGTCAGCACTCCGGTGAGAACCAGCACAACCACGCCGCCGGCAAACAGTAAATCAGCGCCGATGCTGCCGCGCTGCAGGCCAAAGAAGATTGCTGCAATGACGGTCAAGCTGATCCATGCGCTGGGAGACATGAGTCGGAAATCAAAAAGTGGGGTGCGTCCGAAGATACCAACAGTATCGGCACAATGATTACAATGGTTAGTATGATAATGATGTATTTTTGGATTGGCTAGCCCGCCGGCAATCCTTAAATCCGCTTTGATGCGTTCCGCTCGCAAGCGTCGCGCATGCGGAACTACAGGTGCGATCCGGACTGCTTGCATCACCGCACAAGTTGTTGTGCCGTCTAGGGATAGGCCCTCCGCACTGACTTCCAAAACAACGTCGTTTGCCTAATGCCCCTAGACTTCTGACTCCGATACTTTTACTACGCTTATCCAAGCTGACTACCCGCAGGATGTTGGGTTTCCCGCCGAGCAGCCCACCTGTTCGCTCTGAACCAAAAGTCCGTTTTCCTTGGGAGGAAACTAGGAAATGAGACGCTCACGTGCCGCGTTATCGCTGTTTCTTGGCGCACTGGCCGCTGCCTTGCAAACCGCTGGTCTGGCCGATGTTCCGCAAAGCCTGGCCACCGAGCCGACCGCCGCATGCCGGCCGGTCGACTGTTATGCGGAAGCCCCGAAAATGCCCGTCGTCCGCTCGGTAGCGTTCGCCGAAGACTGGTATCTCGATACCTGCCGCCCCGAATACGACTGTTACGGCGCTCACGGCGCCGATTGCTACAACGGACCCGTGGCCGCCAGTCGCCATGAGCCGGTGTTGCTCGATGCCCAGCCGATCAACGATTACGAGTACGGCTACCAGTGGGACTGCGAATGCTATTGCGACGACCCGTGCGATGTCTACCTCTGCACCCCGCGGGTGCATCTGGAAGACGTCAGCCCGCTGGCCGCCGACGCACGTCACAGCACCGGCCAGGAAGACGTGTTCCGCATCAATCGCGAGAACGAAGGCCTGCAAGCAGCGTCACTCAGCGAAGGCAACTATCCGCACGATCTCCCGGCCGGCGAGATGTTTTACGTCGCCCGCGTGGCGCCGGGCCGCATCAGCTCCAGCTTCGACGCCGACGACCTGTATCATGGCTGCGCCGACTATGGCTACTCGGATTGCCGCAGCGCGTGGTATTGTGACGAGTACGCCAGCGACTGCCGCCAGGACGAGCCGAGCGACCTGCCCGCCCGCGAGACGCTGCTGCACGTGGCCCAGACGCCGGCGATTCCCAGCATCGAAGGCTACGACGACTACGAGTACGGCTACGACTATTCGCAGTATGGGCCGGGCACGGAAGACAGCTACGCCTACGACGATTACTCGGAAGCGTATTCCAACGAAGGTTACACGAGCGCAGCATCTTCGCACCCGAGCGACCTGCCGGCAGGCGAAGTGCTGACCGACGATCTTCCCCCGGGGGAGAACGTGTTCGACGATATGCCACCCGGCGAGCTGACCGACGATCTGCCCCCCGCCGAGGATGCTGCCAACGATCTGCCGCCGGGCGAAAGCACCGACGATTTGCCAGCGAGCGAATTCAGCGGCTACGAGTTGCCCGCGCAGGAAGTGTTGTCTGCCGATCTGCCGGCCGGAGAAGACATCAGTGATCTTCCGCCGGCGGAAATCGATGGCGCGATGCCGTCGCACCTGAGCCGCGAAGCCTATCGCAATGAGTACGAGTGCGACTACGGTTATCACAGCAATTACGAGTGCAACGACGAGCATTCGTGCCATGGCGCGACGCATGCGGTAAGCCAACCGCCGATCGAGGCCGCGACGCCGGATGACGCGGCTAGCTCGCTGCGGCCGGTGTTGCGGACCGCCTCGTGGATGCTCAACCAATTTGCGGAAGCGTTGCTCGGGCTGTCCCGCTCGGTGGATCAGATCGCCGACGCCGCGGCCCAGGAACCCTCCGTCGAAGAGGCGACGCAAGTCTCGCCTCCGGAGATGGACTATCCCTGGCCTACGATTCTCGGCCGGCAACCGAACCGGGACATCCACCCCGGTTTGTAAGCGGCAGCCGATCTACGCTCGATGACGAGCTTCACCCGGCTGGAGTGCAAACTCCAGCCGGGTTTTTCTGTTAATCCGCACTGCGATGACGACATCGCCTGCGGCGCCTGCCTGGGCCTGCATCAGCGGCGACAAATCTTGCTGCGATATGCTGCTGATGTTCAACAACACACCCGACGGCTGCGGTTCTTGCTAGTCGGGCGTTCTCTCACGCACCACCCAGCGGCCTCCGTTTCCGGAGGCGTTTTTCATGCGCACCCCACAAAGAGTTGTTCGCGTGTAACAAAACCCGAAAGTCTGCGCCCTGTACTGCAGACGAGGAACAACGAACACCAGGTTGGCCTCGATAACATAAATCAACCGCAACGGACCAGCGGTCGCCCGTACTGCGAACGGGCGACACACCCGCGACGCTGGTTCCGCACAAATACCGCCGGCTCAACAGCCGGCGGTTTTTTTGTTGATCCGGCCCACCCCAAAGATCTGACAGAGCACTAGCCGTAGATTGCTCCGGTGCTAGACGACAAGTTGCCGGCGGTCGCGGAAAGGCTGTACACCAGACTGCCGCCGGTCCAAGTGCTCAGATTGAACGTGTCGCTTGTGCCGGACGCTGGGTCATAAGTTGCCCGCGCGGCATCCACGCGGT
>JBGTDH010000580.1:0-5745 GCA_041748435.1 Pirellulales bacterium | reverse complement strand
GGAGGCAGGGGCGCCGCGGACCATTCGCGGAGAAGTCGGCCGGATGGACCGTCGTCGTCAATTCCGGTGGCAAAGCGCATCCGCACCGGCGCGCGCTCGGCAGGAGGCGAGGCTGCTGGTTCCAGGGCATTTGCCACAATTACCGGCGACGGTGGAGTTGCTGACCGCAAGGGCGGACGCACGATGCGCAGTGCGGTGCCGGGCTGGTCCGTGGCGGGCCTCAACGGATCGAAGAGCGACGGCAATGTGTTGGGCGACGGCATCGGCATGGCCGGCGTGTCAGGTAGCTCCAGCTCGACTTGAGGCAGTGTCGACGGTGGCGCGGCCGGAGTGCTGGAGGTGGTGCGACGCGAGGGACCGGAAGGTGAGGCCGCCGGTTGGCCCGTCTGGGCGCTGGCCAGGTCGGCTTGCGCGCATTGCATGGATTCGGAGCAGCGGGCGAGTTGATCCTCCAGGTAATAGATGCGGTCTTCCTGGAGGCGCAGCTCGCGCTCCATCAAGGCGGTGTTGCCGCCGCTCTGGCAACCCGCCAGGAGAGCGACGCCTAAAAGAATCGCGTTGAGGTAGTACGCATCCATGCGAACCCCGTGAGTGAGTTGCCTACACGGCAGGCTTCGGTTCCATCTTATCGACGACGCGATCAATCAGGGCGTATTCGAGGGCTTCGTCGGCCGACATAAAGCGGTCGCGGTCGGTGTCCTGCTCGATCTTTTCCAGCGGGTGACCCGTGTGCTTAAGCAGAATGTTGTTGAGCTTCTGCTTGACCTTCTTGAACTCTTTGGCGTGAATCATGATCTCCTCGGCCGTGCCTTCCATGCCGGCTAAAGGCTGGTGAATCATGATGCGGCTGTTGGGCAGCGCGAACCGCTTGCCGGACTCTCCGGCAGTCAGCAGCACGGCCCCCATCGAGGCGCACTGCCCGATGCAATAGGTCGAGACATCGCAGGTGACGAACTGCATCGTATCGTAGATGGCCAGGCCCGCGCTGACGCTGCCGCCGGGAGAATTCAGGTAGAGGTGGATATCTGCCTTGGGATCGTCCGATTGGAGGAACAGCAACTGAGCCACAATGCTGTTGGCCACCTCGTCGTTGATGGCACTGCCCAGGAAAACAATGCGGTCCTTGAGCAAGCGGCTATAGATGTCCATAGCCCGCTCTTCGCGGCCGCTCTTCTCGATGACGTAAGGAATCAAAGGCATCGTGCTTACTCTTCGTCTTCTTGCTTGGCGTTGAGGGCCTTGGTGAGAATGTCGTCCACCAGTCCGTAGGCCTTGGATTCCTCGGCGGTCAGGTAACGGTCGCGGTCGGTGTCCTTGGCAATCCGTTCGATGGGCTGGCTGGTGTGGCCGCTCAGAATTCTGTTCAACACTTCGCGCGTCTTGAGGATTTCGTCGGCCTGGATCTCGATGTCCGAGACTTGCCCGCCGACTTGCCCATAGGGCTGATGGATCATCACCTTGGCGTGTGGCAGGGCGTAGCGTTTTCCCTTACTGCCGCCAGCTAGCAGCACGGCGCCGCCGCTGGCCGCCAGGCCCACGCAGTAGGTGGCTACCGGGCAAGAGAGGATCTGCATCGTGTCGTAGATGGCCAGCGTGGACGTGACGCTGCCGCCGGGGCTGTTGATGTAGAAGTGAATGTCCTTGCGGCGATTCTCGCTCTGCAGGAACAGGAGCTTCATCACCAGCTCGTTGGCGTTGCCGTCGTGGATCTGCCCTTGCAGGAAGATGATGCGATTCTCCAGCAGCAAGTCGCCCAGGGTGAGCGAGCGCTGCCGCTGATAATCGCGGTACGCAGCCTGTGGTTCGACGGGTAGATGGAAACTACTCATAGGCTCGGCACAATGCTAGTGATGATGATGGTCGTGATCATGATCGTGATCGTGGTCATGATCATGGTCGTGATCGCCGGCCGCGCTTTCGGATTGCGCCTCGGGAATACCGGAGGCATCTTCGCCGCCGCCGGCCGATTGGTCGAGGGCTTCCGTGTCCGGCTCCAGGCCGTCCATCTCGAACGGAACGTCCTTGAACTCGGCATGTTTGAGAATCAGATCGATGGTCTTGCGCTCGATGATCTGATTGCGCAGGCTGTCCATGAGGTTGCGCTTCTCGATCTGCGCTCGCACACGGCGCACGCTCTCGCCGCTTTGCGAGGCGATCAGGCGAATCTCGGAATCGTAATCCTGCTCCTCGTCCTCGATCTTCTCCTCTTCCGCCACGCGCTCGAGGATGAAATGCTCCTTGAGGGCGCGGGCCGTGGAGGCCTGGCTGTTCTGCCGCAGCTCGTTGGAGTGCGCTTGAATCTCTTGCTCGCTAAAACCGCTTCGCTTGAGTTCCAGGACCGCTCTTTCCAGCTCGCGGATCGATTGCCGCCGCAATAGCTCGGGGGGTAGGTCCCAATTGGCGGCTTCGGTCAGGGCGGCCGTCACTTGTTGGCGCACCTGCTGCTGATTCTGATACTCCATCCGCCGGACGAGACTTTCTTTTACGGCGTCCCGCAATTCCTGCTCGGTCTCGAACCCACCAAGCTCTCCGAGCAGATCGGGGTTCAACTCCGGCAGCTCCAGCTTCTTGACCTCCAGAATCTCGAACTCGGCGGCGATCTCCTGGCCCCGCAACTGGGCGTTGGGGGCGTCCATGCTCAGCCGCGCCGAACCAATGCGGGTCTCGCCGGCTTTCACGCCGTGCATCAGTTTGTGAAAATCTTCCACGCGGCCATCGCGGAAGCTCAGCACCGGGCGGATGCGAATCACTTCGTCCTGGCTGCTGGAGACCACCTTGCCATCGTGCTTGAAAGTCAGGTTCAGCGTGAGGTAATCGCCGTTCTCGGCGGGGCCGTCGAAGGGGATCAGCCGCCCGTGCTGCGCGAGGACGTTCTGCAACTGCTTGTCGATGTCTTTGTCGCTGAATTCCCGCACCGGACGCTCGATCTTCAGCCCCTTCCAGTTGGGCAAGTCGAACTCGGGGCGGACCTCCAGATCGAACTCGTAGGTCATGTCCCCTTCATCGGGAACTTCCACGGCGCCCACGTTCAGGTCCGGTTCGCTGATGGCGGCCAGCTTATGATCGTCGGTCACCTGGGCCAGGCTCTCCATCAGCAGGGAACCCTTGACCTGATCGGTCACGTCCTTGCGGAAGCGGCTCTCGACCAGCTTGCGCGGGGCGCGGCCGGGGCGGAACCCGGGCACGGCAGCCTTGCCCATCATGTCTTTGATGGCGTTATCGAAGTACCGCTCGATATCGGCCCGCGGAATGGTGACCGTAATATGGCGTTGGCAGGCGCCGCGCGGATCGATCTGCACCTCCAGCGCCAGCTTGGGCTGCTCCTCTTGCTCCTCGCCATTTTCGCCGCCTTCAACTACGGCCTCGGTTAGGGCTTCGGAATCCTCGTCTGGGTGGGCCACGGCATCGTCCGTCGGTGGTTTCTCGGTGGGGGACATGATCTTACGACTGCCGTAAATAAAAATGGAGCGGGCGATGGGATTCGAACCCACGACAACGACGTTGGCAACGTCGTGCTCTACCAACTGAGCTACGCCCGCCCGTGAGGGACCCAGTGTACCACTCACCCCGTGGGAGCGGTAGCAGACGAAGTCGCGCTTGGACGCTAGGGATTATAGGACGCTGCTAGCCGCTTGCAAGGGCATTTGAAGGGGGTGCAAACTAGCTGTCAGCGATGCTTTCAGATGTTGCCCCGGCCTAACGATTGTCCTTTCGGCCCGCGGGGCAACGTCAAGAACAAGAACGGCCCGACCTTGAGCGCCTGCAACTCGCAGCGGACGACTTTCCCTTCCTTTGCCCCGGGCAACTCGACGATCTTGGAGGCAGATTGATCGAGTTGACGCGCCAATCGCAATGGACGCAAATGCTTCCATTCGCGGCGATCAGATCGTGCATGAGAAGCAATCGCTCGTAGAGCATTGTGATGAATGAGTCGGCGCCTTTGCCCCGGGTGTCGCGGTAGGCGATCTCCTCCAGGATGTTGGGCTTCTTCGTAAACGTCTCGTCGCTGATCTCGATGTCCATCGAGAAGTCGGCCCCCACGTCGAACGGCGGGCCGATGTAGATCAGCTTGATCCCACCCTGCCGCTCAATCTCCTCTCGCAACAGCGGAGACCCTTTCGCCGCACTCCAGACGATGCGCAGGGTTTGCCAAGTTGCGACGTGAGGGGGATAATTGGACTTTGGACTCTGGTCCGAAGGATTGAACGAGGAGGAGCGCGCCATGTCAGAGAAAATTGCCTATCAGGCCATCACGTTCGACGATGTGCTGCTGGAGCCACGTTATAGCACGGTGGTCCCGCAGGATGTGAGCGTGACTACGCGGCTCACCAAGCGCATTGGGTTGAACATTCCGATCCTCAGCTCGCCCATGGATACGGTGACCCAGAGCGAGATGGCCATTGCGCTGGCGCAGGAAGGGGGCATTGGCATTATTCACAAGAACATGTCGATCGAGGCCCAGACCGAAGAGGTCGACATGGTCAAGCGATCGGCCAACGGCATCATTCTGGATCCCGTCACGCTGCCCCCGGATGCCACGCTGGCGAAAGCCCGCGAGGTGATGGAGCAAGCCAATGTCTCGGGCATTCCCATCACCACCGAGGGGCGGAAGCTGGTGGGCATTCTTACCCGCCGCGATTTGCGGTTTTTGGACAGCACCGACGTCAAGATAGCAGACGTCATGACGCGCGAGCACCTGGTGACAGCAACAGGAAATGTAACGCTTGAGGAAGCTGAGAAGATTTTGATGAGAAATCGGGTCGAGAAACTTTTGCTGGTTGACGAAAACTATAGGCTAGCCGGACTGATTACGATCAAAGACATCGATAAGATGCGGCGGTTCCCTCAGGCCTGCAAAGACCGGCAAGGCAGGCTGCGGGTGGGCGCCGCCGTGGGAGTGCATGAGTACGAGCGGATGGCCAGCCTGATTGCCAAGGACGTGGATGTCCTGGTGGTCGACAGCGCCCATGGTCACTCGGCCAACGTCGTCGAGACGGTGCGAAACATCAAGCGCCGTTGGGATATCGATGTCGTGGCCGGCAACGTGGCGACGGGCGAAGGATGCAAGGACCTGATCGCGGCCGGAGCGGACGCGGTGAAGGTGGGCATCGGGCCGGGGTCCATCTGCACGACGCGGGTGATTTCTGGCGTGGGCGTGCCGCAGATTTCGGCCATCCACAACGCGGCAGCCGCCGCGCGGGATGCCGATGTTCCGATCATCGCCGACGGCGGAATTCGCTACTCGGGAGACATAACGAAAGCCATTGCCGCCGGCGCCAACGTGGTGATGATCGGCGGCTTGTTTGCCGGTTTGCAAGAGAGTCCGGGACAACTGATTTTGTATCAGGGCCGCACGTTCAAGGTGTACCGGGGCATGGGTTCGATGGGGGCCATGGTCAAAGGCTCCAGCGAACGCTACCGCCAGAAGACGGACGAACGCGGAAGTGCCAAGCTGGTGCCGGAAGGCGTGGAGGGACGCGTTCCCTTCAAGGGGCCGCTGGGGCCGTTTGTGTATCAGTTGGTGGGCGGATTGCGGGCCGGCATGGGTTATTGCGGAACCAAGAACATCGAGGAGTTGCGTAAGGATGCGCGATTCATACAAGTGTCGCCAGCCAGTGTGCGGGAGAGCCACCCCCATGACATTGCAATCACGCAAGAATCACCCAACTACAGCCCCGAGTACCACGACGGGAAAGGCGGCGACTAAGTGGGGTAGGCGTCTCGCCTGCCCTCGCTTTGGCTCCC
>JBGTDH010000579.1:0-4309 GCA_041748435.1 Pirellulales bacterium | reverse complement strand
GCTGGAGCCCGCGCAGCTTGGCGGCGAGCTCAGCGGCCTGTTGAGGATCACCGGAGAGCAGCGCGGGATGCTCGGCAATCGGCACGTGTTTCGCGCGGTGAAACTCAGCCACCGCGGACTGCGCATCGGCCAGATTCATTCAGGAACTCCTTTGGGGATAGGCAACTCCGCTAGCTGACTCGCGTGGTTTGCAACACCGTCACGGCGGCGCCGAATTGGGCTGCCACGAGTTGCCGGGCGTGCGCGGAATCGCGGGCTTGGACTTCGATGTAGGAAACGCGGCCACTGAGACGGATTTTCACTTCGTAGGTGTGCATCGTAGGGGTCCTAAACGGGGACTTCAATCAAAGAAAACGCAGGTATTGCAAACTAGCCGCCGTTAATTGCGCGAGGGCGTCAGGAGTTGGCGAACGTCATCCGATTGCGACCGAGGGGAGGCGAAGTCGTCGTCCAATGCGTGCCAGCAACGGAACGCGTTAATGTCCGATAGCCAAGGCTCCAGGGCGATGATCCACTGCTCCGCGCCATTGTCGTAGGCGAACTTTCGCCAGTAGTCACTCGGCACCCAGAGCGATGTCTCGTGCAGCGATTGCAGCACCGGTCGCGCATCGGTCTGCGCCGCGATGATGACTTCCGGAGCATTGAGTTGCTTCAACGTCCGGGCGCGGCGAACACCGACACAGGCGACCCAGGCCTTGGCCGCCGCCATTCGCCACGAGATGACAGGGCGCCGCCCGCGCGTGCCGGATTCGATCACCACTGCCCCAATCTCGACCAATTCCATCGGGTATCGGCGGGAATCGTTCGACGCGAAACGCGGAAACGCATCAGGCTCATCGACCAAGTGAAAGACGCGGGCGCGAAAGTGCATGGGTGCTCCACGGTGTGAAAGGGATCGGGCTACACATACTAAGACGTCCGAACTGGACCTGAGGCTACAGACTGCGAGCTTTTTGCGAGGTTCATGGGGCCATAGATCAACGGCGATCGCCGCCACGGCTGAGGCGATGCGCCGCATCCTGGCCAACCTGCGTATCTTTCGGCGGCGTTGGAGTTGCTTACACGGCTTGCGCTGCGGGCTACAATGACGTCGAGAAGCAAACCGACCTCGAGCCGCTGCGCGAGCCGGCGGACTTCAAGAAGCTGATGGTGGAGTTGACAATGATGGCGCGGAGGTTTCGTTATGCCGATGCACGATTGGACCCGCGTTGAGGCGGGAATCTATCACGCTTTCCACCACGAATGGATTTCCGAGATCAGTCGAGCGCTGAACCGCGGGTTGCTTCCGGAAGACATGTACGCCCTTCCTGAGCAGCAAGCCGCGGGGTTCGGTCCGGACGTGCTCACGCTTCAGGACTTGGCCGACCCCTCGACCGGCAGCGGATCCACGACCCTCGCCCGGACCAAGCCGAAGTCGACCCACTACGCCCAAACGCCAGCCGAGTTTCACCGCCGCAAGAAGAGTTCGATCGCCGTCCGGCACGTCAGCGGCGACCGAATCGTGGCGATGATCGAGATCGTCTCGCCGGGCAACAAGAGCAACACCCACGCCTTCAAAGCGTTCGTGGAGAAGGCCTGCGAGCTGCTCGAACACCGCATCCATCTGCTGTTGATCGACCCATTTCCGCCGGGTCGCCGCGACCCGGACGGGATCCACGCGGCGATTTGGGCGATGGTCGATGACGAGCCGTTCCGCGTGCCGCCGGAGCGCCCGCTCACCCTCGTGGCCTACCAGAGCAGCTTCATCACGCAGGCATTCATCGAGACGATCGCGGTCGGCGAGCCGGTTCCGGACATGCCGCTATTCCTCGATCCCGAGTCGCACCTCCTCGTGCCGCTCGAAGCCACCTACCGCGCGGCGTGGGACACCGTCCCGGCCCGCTGGCGGCGGGTGATCGAGCCGACGACGTGACGCCGCCGGTCTACGTCCGAAACCATCGAAGTGACTGGGATCGCTCGATAGAATTGTAGCGGAACGCACTTTTCCCAGCGGGGAGAGCAGACAACATGCCGATGCACGATTGGACACGGGTGAAGGCCGGGACCTATCACAATTTTCACTATCGGTGGGTCGCCGCGATCATGGACAGGCTCAATGCCGGACTGCTTCCAGCCGGCTTTTTCGCCATGGCGGAGCAGATCAACGGTCGACCGGAAACGGATGTGGTCACACTGCAAACCGGCTTACGCTCGAATCGACCGCCCACTTCCCACGGCGGCGTGGCCATGGCCCCGGTGCGAGCGAACACAAGGTTCGTCCTGCGGCTGGCGCCCGAGCAGGAGCGGTACGCTCGCAAGGCCCATCGCATCGTCATCCATCACGAACTCGGGGAGGTCGTGGCCGTGATCGAGATCGTCTCGCCGGGGAACAAGGACCGCCAGCACTCCCTGCAAACCTTCGCCTCCAAGGCGGTCGATCTTCTCACGCAGCAGGTGAACCTCCTCGTGATCGATCCGTTCCCCCCCCGGCCAGCACGACCCCCAGGGAGTTCACGGAGCGATCTGGAGCCAGATGACCGACGAGCTTTTCGAGCTGCCCCAGGACAAACCTTTGACCCTGGCCGCGTATCAAATCGAGCCGATCAAGACGGCTTATGTTGAGACGATTGCCGTGGGCGACCCGTTGCCCGACATGCCGCTGTTCCTGTTCGACGAATACGGGATCAATGTGCCCGTGGATGAGACCTATCAAACGACGTGGAACGTGCTGCCGATCGAAATTCGGCAACTGCTGGAACCGGCGAACGGGTCGTGATGGCAGAGCGTTAACTCAGCGAGAATCTTGGCGAAGGTGTTCCGATGCCGCTGCGCGATCATTCTCGACGCTACGCGAAAAGCGGCTACTGATCGCCGCTGTTTAAGGAGCGCAGCCCTGCATGAATAGTGGACGAGGCTGGTGACGTTGTCGGCAAACAGCAGGCAATTGAGGATACGAGAGCGACATGGGATTGTTTTATCGCTTGTGGGAATTGTGATCGCGATAGGCGCTATCGTCGCCGCGCTGAAGGTTTTGATCTGGATATGTTCGCTGCCGTCTCAATTTGAAAGGGACGCGAAGCTGCTTCTGGAGAAGTCAAGGCTGCGTGAAGAGTGGGACCCAATGCAAGAGGCGGTGGGCCAAACAATTGAACAGAAACGACGACAGCTGATCGAGATACTCGAGACATCGTTTCTGGTTCAGCCGTGCTTCCGATGTCACGAGCTTCAGATGCGCCTCTTGGAGGTAAGTCCCAATGGGCGATCAATCCATTACGATTGTCGCCACTGCCGGAAATCGATGCACGCGGCCGCGGCCACGCCCGACGCGCATTTCGCCATCTCGGTGTGGAATGAGCTTAATGAACTGGCCAACCACTCGTTCAAAGAAAAGTTCGGCGCGAAGGACGGCGAACTTCTATTTCATTTGTGGAGGTGCAAACGCCTAGCGGAGATCCTGGCATTCGTAGTCCCTGTCGCCCCTCTGCCGTACGAACAGACTAGCCGAACTCCGATCTCAGAAGCGATCAGGAGCGAGGTGTGGCGACGAGATGGTGGGCGTTGTGTGCAGTGCGAATCCAAGCAGAATCTCCAGTTCGACCACATCATACCTCACTCACGCGGTGGCGCGACGTCGGTCGCGAACCTGCAGCTACTCTGTCAATCCTGCAATCTGGCGAAGCGCAATCGAATCTGAATGACACAGCGAGACATTCCAAACCGCTTCCGGCCCTCGATGGGCGCCGTTCTTGGCTCTGCACGCTCATGCCTCAACTCCCGCGGTGTCGTTGTTTGACGGTGGTGATTGCCACTGGCCTTCGATCGACGCCGCGAGCTTGGCCGCCAGTGAAAGTTGCTCGTCCTTGCGAGGTGGGTAGCCGATGACGTCCCCGTGGTTGGGGTTGTGTGGCAGGATCGGTCTCGGCACGACATCCAACGGCGTGATTCGGCACATCCTCGCGCGAATGTCAGCGCGGCCGAGCAATGTCTTGCCACGCTGCTCGGCGACTTTGCGACCGATCGCCCAGGTCTCGTCGAGGGACGCATCGCGATGTCGGTTCACGGACAGCTCGATGCGCTTGTACGGCAGGAATAACCGCGGCCGGACAGTGCCATCGGCACGAACCTCGTGGCTTATGACGATGAACCGCGCCACCAGTTCGTCGTCGGCAATGGGGGGCACATGAGACGGGTCCATCATCCGTAAACCTGCCCGATCCAATAGAGAAGCGTCTGCGGAAACTGATCTACGAATTGGCAGGAGCCACGAGAGTCTTCCGAGCCGATCAAGGCCGCCCAATACAGCGTTCCGCCGGGGCCAACGCTGACCGAA
>JBGTDH010000578.1:0-3125 GCA_041748435.1 Pirellulales bacterium | reverse complement strand
CGGTGACTTCGGTGAATTGCAGGTCCTTGAACATCAGCGAGTCGAGATTCAGCTCGCCCCAGCTTTGCGAGGTCTGGCCATCGAAGCCCCCCACCAGCCGCACGCTCCCTTCCAGATTCTCCAGCGGCACGCCGGCATCTAGAGACGCGCCGCGGCACTGCACTTCCATGTTCCAGCTCACCTCGGGGGGCGTGGGCGAACCCATCGCGCCGTACAGATTCAACTCGCCCCGCAGATTCATCTGTCCCGCGGGATTAAGCGCCACCACGGCTCTTCTTAGGCGTTCCGGAAGAGCTGCCAGCAAATCGTGATCGGCCACCACGCGGTCGACGGCCAGGTCGTCGAAGCGCAAATGCCAGCCGCCATCCGGCAAGCAGGAGGAAGAACCCCGCGCGCGAATCTGCGTGCGGCCATGCGCGGCTCGCAGGCCGTCGAACTCGACATGTCCGTTGCGGAAGACGGCTTCCCCTTGCAGACGATCCATCTGATAGGGAAACGCCAGCGGGCAAATGCACGTGAACTCGCCCAGGGGTTGCAGGCGGAACTGCAGATCGAGCTTCTTTGGGGCGGAGACATATAACAGCTCACAATCGCGAATCTGGATGGCGCCGCGGGGACGCAACATGTCCCACGCCCGGCGGCCCCGTTCATCCAAAGCCTCCCGCAGCTCGGCGTCCAAAGGCACGCTGTCGGCTTCGAAGTGCAGGGCCAGCTCGTTGCCTTGCGCCAGCGGCTTGAGATGGCCGTGGCAACGAATCACCCCCGAGTTGTTAACACCCTCCAGTTTCTGGAAGGTCCACAGACCATCCAGCATCTGGAACTCGCCGCGGATATTGCTGATCGGGTAGGCGAACTTCTCGTACTCCAGCGAGCAGCGATGGAGCCGCCCCCAGGCGTGCTTGTGAAGGACGCTGTCCCCCGGATCGCGCCAGCACGTGAACTTGCCGTGAAACGTGCCCCCCAGATTCATCGACCGCAACACGCTCTGCGAAGGCTCGCGCACGGCGGCCAGCAGCCGTTGATCGAACCGCACCACGGGCGCCTCGATCACAATCTTGCCCGTGAAGTCCGGCCCCGGCTGCTGGATCTCTCCGTTGATGCGAACTTCCTCGGCGCCGGACCAGGCCACCAGATTTACGGTCAGCACTTCCTGCTGCCGTGCGTTGTTCCTCAGCGTGATCAGCCCCGTGCCGCGCTCCAGCCGGCACGGGAAGGCGTGATAGGTGAACGACACATTGCGGCAATGAATGTCCAGCTCCGGCCGGCAGCGAACACCATCGAACACCAACCGCGCGTCGACATCAACCTCGCCGGACGGAAAGAACTTCGGCCACACATCCTGGCATTGCGGGGGCAGCGCTTCGAACAGGCGGCGATCGAGCGTCATCTGCCGTCCGGATGCTTTCCACTCCATCGGGCTGTTGGCTGCGTAGCCCGCGCGATGGCCGCTAAGCTTGATCGTGGTCGGCCCATTGCGGGCTTCCAGCTCCTGGATCTGAATGCCGGCGTTGTTGGCATGCACGATGGCCCGCAGATCGACCAGCGGATGTGGCAGCCGCGGATCGTCGATTCGTCCGCGATGCACGTGGCTGGTGGTCTGAAACGTCAGCGGCGGCTGCGCGGCAGGGTCGAAATCGACACGGAACTCGACGCCCACTTGCGCACGCAGCGCCGCCAGGGGCGCCGCCTGCTGCGCCAAGTCCGCCGGGAGGGAAGCCAGCAGCTCCGGCGAAAAGTCGAGACCATCCAGCGTGCCGGCAAACGCCCAGGCCTTGGCGGCCGGCTCCAGGCGACCCTCGAGCACAATGCGTCGCAAATGATCGCCCGCTAGAGAGCCTGTGACATGCATCACGTGCCGCTCGATGTTCTGCTGCGACCCGTCCGGCAAGGTCTGCGTTCCGGTCGGATGCTCCTGCTTGATCTCCAGATTCAACTCCCGCAGCGTGATGAGTGCCGGGGGCTGACGTGTGGGATCGGCGAACTCCACCATTCCGTTCTCGATGGTGATATCGGCAGGATGCTCGCTGAGCTTGGGGGGCGGCCAGAGCTGCTCGCCGCTCAAGGCGCCGTCGGCATTGTGGGTCAGGCAGATGCGCGGCCGCCGCAGATAGATGTGCTTGATCGGCGGCAGGCCCGAGGCCAACTGGGAAAGATCTGTGCCGCAGGCCACGAAGATCTCATCGATGTACGCCAGCTCAATCGGATCGCCCCCACCGGCGACCGGCTGCATAATCGAGATGCCGCGGACTTCGATGCCTTCGCCTTCCACCAGCTTGGCAAACCGCACGCGCACGGTGAGGCCGGCGTAGTGCGTCTGTATTTTCTCCTCCACGCGTAGACGAATCTCTTCGTCCAGGCGCGTGTAGAGAAACGGCACCGCCGCCAGTCCTCCCAGGACGCTTAGCAGCAGGCCCCACTTGAAGCAGGACCAACAGGAATCGATACTCGCGCGAAAGATGACACGCCTCCATGCGACGTCATGACACGACAAATCCGCTATTGCCGCAAACTAAGGGGCGGCATGCTATTGCGCCCGCCAAAGGGGGTCAAGCACAGTGATATTTCAGCAGCGATAGCACAAACTGCCAGCAAGAACCGCGGATGACGCGGATGAGGAGCGGATTACGCGGATGCCGAAAGACGATCCAAGCACCTCGCACCTATCTGCGGCGTCCGCTTTGAATCCGCGTCATCCGCGGTTCTTCCTCGCTACCGTTGCAGCGCCCGGTAAACGTGATGCACAAACTGCAAATTGTCTGCTTGCACGTAGTGCATGCAGCCTCCCATGCGAGCAAAGCTCTTGCAGAATCGCAGATAGTACGCGGGATTGTTCTTCGGCGGCTCCCCCTGCGACCAGTCCCAGCCGCCGCCGTCTTGCAGATCGACCACAAAGATGGTGTGATCCCGCACCGTCGAGCGTCCCGCTTGCAGTCGCAGGTTATTTACGCAACTCAGGCTCTTCTCGAACACTTGCGGGCCCATGATCGCGGAGCCGATGGAGAGGACGACGCCGTGATCGAGTCCGTCCACCACCTTGCAGAACATGCGGAAGTCGACGGCCGCGGCACGGCCGATCGCCGCGCCGTGGAACATCGGATGGTTCGCGATGATGTCGTAGCCGATGC
>JBGTDH010000577.1:0-4685 GCA_041748435.1 Pirellulales bacterium | reverse complement strand
TGGGCCGACGGCCGCGTGACCGGCGGCGCCCTGATCGCGGCCGCGCTGGTCGACGCATGGAAAGAACTCTCCCTAGCGGTGATTGTCGCCTCGCCGCAGCCCGACACGTCGTTGGAAACGCCCGAGTACACATTCGAGATCTTCACCGATCGCGGCACGCGCATCGCCTGGGGCCACGCGCCCGATACCCGCATGCCCGGCGTTGTGCCGGTCGCCGAGAAGGTCGCCCGGCTCAAACGCCTGAAACAACAGAACGGCACGCTGGACGGCCCTGACGGCAGTCCGCAACAAATCGATTTGCACTATTGGCACCACGCCCGCATCACGCCCGGCGGCGTGCGCACCGCGGCGCGGCCCGAGGAAGGCGAGGGGGTGACACGGTGAGTAAGACTATTGGCCTGTCGCATCATCGGCTCCGTACTATGCTCAATCCCTGAACTTATGCAGCGTGCTGGTAGTTGAGTGGAGGGCGTTCCTGATTAATGAAACGATTCAGCCAACTCAGTCTATCCTTGCTGTTCGCGTTTGGAACGGATACAAATTTTAGTTCCAGGCGAGTCTCATTGCCGAGTTCAAGCCACGAAGGCAGAAACTGCTGTCCTGAGCCGCTCATGTGCAAGCCGATTCGATGTCGCAGGCCGACAGTCTCGCCAGCGAAAATCGGGCGAGACCGTTCGTAAAACGCGTAGAGCCCAGGATGGGACGGAAGTGAATCAAGTCGCACGTCGGCATTCGTTCCCGCGGACAGTAGCTTATAGGATGGGGCATCAACAATATCGCTTCGCTTGAGGTTGTGGGTCTTCCTCAGGTACAGAGCGCCCATCCTGATCTTAAACTCTGACTGGTCGGGAGCCAGCCTTCTGGCGATGTCATCGAATCTTTGACGGAGTTGCGTGTCGCAGAGAACCCTGTCTAGCGTTGCGCCTTCACGTTGCTGCAAATAGCGAAACGCGATTTCACTAGCGAACAAGAAGTCGTCGTAATCCGTAACTTGCGGCTTTTTCGCAGCGGGAGGAAGAACGCTTTTCCCGCTCTTGCGAATATCGTAGAGCTTGTGATTCAGCTCATAATCGCTCAGTTCCAGCCCGAGTCGGCGGCACTCAGCAAGATAGTTGGCGTTAAGTTCCGGATGCACAATCACGCGATCGCTCGAGTAGCCGTCATAGACGTTCGTGAACGCTTGAATAACAAGCCCCTTAATCGTGTCGGGGGATCGAGACAACGGAACTGCGAGCTTCGCAACAGCCAATTGATTGAGGCTTACCCCCTCCTGCGCCGCCTCCACGTCGAGAGCAGCATGAAGCGACTTGGGGAGTCGCACCAAAAACTTCCCACTCTTTTTCGCTGCCCTCCCATCATCGATTCCGAACTTGCCAATCAGGTCTGCGAGCAACGAATTCACCAACTCGTACTGATCGAGCTTGTAAAACTCCCGGCGCTCGGTCATGCGCGGGAATATCGTGGGTACTAAACCATTCGGTTCAGCGAATACACGATTAGAAAAGTCTGTCCACGAACTGGCATCACCAGCCCATTCCTGCGCTTTGCGAAGAACTTTTTCAGCTTTGTCTTGAATAGTCATAACCCATCCTCTTCTTGGACGCCTTCGTCATCCTCTAGAATCTCTCCCGTTTCCACGTCGAGTATCTCTACCGTTGGCTCTGGTACATCGAAGTACATCGCTCGCTGCCCTAACTCTTTACCGATCGACAGCACCAACTTTCGCAAGTCATTCACACGCCGTGGCACTACCGCAACTTCGATTTCCATGACTCCCTCGCACTGGCCCTCCCAGCATCCCTGGGACGATTCCGTCACGATTCTGTAGGCCACCGAACTCATTCTCAATGCGACGCTTGATGCTCATGAACATCTCCACCGAAATAGGCGTCCCATCATTCAGGGCAAGCGGAATCAAGAACCTGCACGCGCACTTTCGCATCCACGTGATGATACTACGTGTAGTATCATCGTCAATAGCGCTGGAAAAGTCAAGCTGCAAACTATCCGCGCAACTCGTTTTTAGAAAATAAGTTACGTTTGACAGAAAAATAACGGACGACTACACTTGGTGTGCAAGTCTATACGTAAAAGAGGTCGCCATGCCGATTAGACCGCCTGTGAAGTGGCACGGTGGAAAGAGGTATCTCGCAGCTCGGATAATTGATCTGTTCCCCGCCCATCGCGTCTACCTGGAGCCGTTCGGCGGGGGTGCCTCTGTCTTACTGAATAAGAAGCCAGTGGAGGTGGAAACCTATAACGACCTGGATCAACGCATCAGCAGGCTGTTTCGAGTTCTACGGGATAGCGGCTCGGAGTTCTTATCGCTCGTTAGTTTGATGCCCTATTCACAAGTGGAGTTCACCGCCGCGGCCGCCTATCCCCTCGGTTCATCCGAGTTGGACATGGCGGTTTGCGACTTTGTCCGCTGGCGGCAGTCATTCGGCGGCAAGGGGAAGTCGTGGAGTTATAGCACTGGCCGAGCGCGGGGCGGAATGGCCGGAGACGTGAATGCGTGGTGGACTGCTATCGAGATGCTTCCGCAGGTAATCGACAGGCTGCGCCGAGTTCAGATCATATGTCAACCAGCTACGGAAGCCATCCATCGGTTCGATCACGCCGAAGGCTTGATCTACTGCGATCCTCCCTATGTGCATGCCACTCGTTCAGGAACGAGTGATTACGGCGTTGAAATGTCTGACGGAGATCATCGGCAACTCGCATCAGCACTTCAGTGCTGCAAAGCCAAGGTTGTTCTCAGTGGCTATCCGTCGGACTTGTATCGTGAGCTTTACGGCGATTGGCGTACTGTCGATTTCGATATTGCCAACCACGCCGCCGGTGGCAAAAGCAAGACACGAGAAACCGAGCGATTATGGATGAACTTCTGAGAATTGTTGAACCGGCAAAACGGCGACGATCGGCGTTCTGTTGCTCGCAAGTTTCTTGTCCGCGCATTTTGTGCGGCCGAGGCTCGCGCATCACCGTTCATCACAGCAGTTGAATCGACTGTGCCCGCACGATGACTTGCTGCTGACGAAAGCGGCCTTCGAGGTCCTTGCGGTAGCCGCGCCACCAAGCCGCGTCCAACTGCGGGGTCATTACTTCGTAGACCACGATGTCGTCGCGGCTCGTTTTCGCGGCACTCTCTTCCTTCCATAAGCCCTCGGCCGGGGCGCGGGTGTAAGCCGTCAGTCCGCCGAAGCGCTCGGCGAGCTCGTCGCGCACGGTGTGATAAAGCTCCGCCGGCAACGGCTGACCGCTGTTGTCCAACACCGGGAGCAAGACTTGCACGAGATGCATGTCTCTATTCTACGGCGCGCGTCACGTGGTTGGTTCATTTTCCGGGCGGCCGCGGCTTCCATCCTTTGGCGGCGGGATTCGCAATCAGCTCGAAGTTGATTTCGTTTTTGCCGCTGGACACTTCCTTCTGGATATCTTGCTGCGAGATGATGAAGGCGGCGGGCCGGTCCTCGTTCTCGTCCCCTTCGGTTGTTGCGGGCAGATAGGACACTTCGTGGCGTCCGATGACCGCCCCGTCCTTGTCGCCATGCGTGCCCAATTCGTAGGTGCCGTCCTTGTCGATCGGGCCGAACGCCGCTTTCCCCGGATAACTACCCGTTTTACTGCCGGCCACGGCCTGGGGTGCAAACATAATCTGGCCGCCCGTTACCGGCTGGCCTTGCGATGTGACGCGGCCGCGCACCGGCGCCATGGGATACTCACTGCTGCATCCGGCCAGGGCGAAGACAAGCGATAACCAGGCGAGCGCAGTCGATCCGCGCATGGCGTACTCCTTGCAGTGAAAAAGCGTCGATGATTTCAACAGGCCCGCGCCTACGGAACCGTGCGGCATCAAAGGGGTGAGACCGGGCGGCCGTCTTGTCGGCTGCCGAGGTCTCGATACACATCCACGCTGATGCTTTCCCGGATGCCCTTGACCGATCCGTCGCCGAACACAAACTGCACAATGCCCGGATGTTCGCCGTAGAAGTTGTCGTCATCGGCGCGGGTTTTCGGGGGCGAAGTGAGCTGTGTCTTGCCCAGCACCGTCTCATCCTCTCCCTGGGCGCCGGCCCAGATCGGGAACTGATCGATGCCCTGAGTGCCGGATACGGGATTCGTGGCGCTTGCCGACCGACGGGTGTAATAGCACGACTCGCCCACCATGATGGTGTTGGTGGTGCCATCGAGGAAATCCGAAAAGTTGATCCACTTGCGGGCACCCCCGACGGAAACCGTTTGATCGGACCCTTTCTGCAAGGCGCCATCGTCGGTGTCGCCCGTGGACCCTTTGTAGTCGCATTTTCCGCAGCCCGAGTTGCGGTGGGGCGAACCCGGCGCTCCTGCGACGCCGCCCGTCCCTGGGCAGACCGCGGGCACCTGGGAGCTGGGGCACGAATACATCGACAGGGTAGCGCCCTCGATTCCCGGCCGGCAATCCCAGCGGCTAATGGTGGGTGGGTTTGTGCCGGAACCCGTGCCCGAAAACGGACCGGGGGCGTCGATGAGGTTCTTGCGCCGAGGATCCACCAAATCGTACAGCGGCATCTGATCGCAGAATGGCAAGATATACGTGCCCCAGCCGTAGTCGTCGTCATCCCAGACGAGCCCTGGGGGCAGCTTGCGATAGGCATCGTGATAGCTTTGCAACCCCAGACCAATTTGCTTCAGGTTGTTGGAGC
>JBGTDH010000576.1:0-6498 GCA_041748435.1 Pirellulales bacterium | reverse complement strand
GATCGCGGCATCGATGGCGTTGCCGCCGCGTTTGAGAATCTCGAGGCCCGCCTGCACGGCCAGTGGCTGGCTGGTGGCCACCATGCCCTGCTGGGCCACCACCACGCTGCGGCTTTGATGGGCGTTCTTCGATGGCCGATCGTACGCGGCCGCCTGCGAAAGCGTGAGATCATCTCCACTTTGTGCGATCGTCATGGCCACCAGCAGTGTGCGAATTCTTCGAAGCCCGATAGGCATGGTCTGGACCTCGCGTGCAAGAGACGGCGAAACAACGCCCCAATCATGACCGGCCGCGCACACGGAAACAACCCGCGCCGCAACAGTTTCCGAGTTGTGTCCGATCGCCTACGATAACTCAAGAAGTGCCTCTCACCGCTGGAGTCTCCCTATGCTGCCGCTGCCCGGCCGGTATCGCCACTACAAAGGGCGCGAGTACACGGTCCTGGGGGTGGCCCGCCACAGCGAGACCGAGGAGCCCCTGGTGGTGTATCGCCAGGAGTATGGCGACCGCAGCCTGTGGGTCCGGCCCGTGGCGATGTTTTTGGAAACGGTGGAAGTGCACGGTCAAGCGGTGCCGCGATTTCAACTACTCAAGGACTAACGGAGCCAGTCATGTCATCTTCGGACCCCAGCGTGCCGACGAACCCGCTGCCGACGCGCCCGCTGGGACGCACGGGCCAACACGTCACGCTGTTCGGCCTGGGCGGAGAAGGCGTGCTGCGAACCGACGGACGCCTGGCGGAAGCCAAAAGCGTGATCCAACGGGCTCTGGATCAGGGGGTGAACTATTTCGACACCGCGCCCGCCTACGCCAGCAGCCTCGATTATTACGGCGCCGCGCTCGGCGAGCGCCGCCAGCAAATCTTCCTGGCCTCGAAGACGCACGATCGCACGCGGGATGGCTCTCTGCGACTCTTGGACGAAAGCCTGCGACGGCTGCGCACAAATTATCTCGACCTATGGCAACTGCACGATCTGCGCACCCAGGCCGATCTGGCTCGCATCTTCGCGCCCGGCGGCGCACTGGAAGCACTGTTGGAGGCACGCCGCGAGGGCCGCGTGCGGCATCTAGGCATCACCGGCCATCACGATCCGGCGATCTTGCTGGACGCCATGCGACGCTTCGATTTCGATACCGTGCTCGTGGCGCTCAACGCGGCCGACGTGCATCGCATGTCGTTCATTCGCACCGTGCTGCCGGAAGCGGCCCGTCGCCAAATGGGCGTCATCGCCATGAAGGTCTGCAGCCAGCGCGTGCTGCTGGAAAAGGGCGGCCTGACGATGGAGCAATGCCTGGGCTACACGCTGTCTCTACCCGGCGTTTCGACCGCCATCATCGGCTGCGGGACCCCGGCGGAAGTGGACGACAATGCCCGCATCGCCCGCCAGTTTGCACCCTTCCAAGAGTTTCGATTGCGCGATCTCGAGCGGCAGACCGCTTGCCAGGCAGACGCCTTGACGTACTACAAGCACGCCGCACGTGGAAGCCTTTAGCGCTTTGTTAAGCATGCTGAATGGGTTCGTAGTCCCGCCTTTAGGCGGTTCTTCCGGCTGAAGCCGGTACTACGAACTCCGATCCTAGCGTTCGCCGCGCTGGACGCGGGCGCGGTACTCGCGCACGCGGTCGAGATCGACGCCTTCGGGACGATGCTCGAGCAGCCAGTCGAGATCGGCCAAGGCGCCGGCCGTATTTCCGTTCTTCACCCGCAAGCCGATGCGCAGCGAGCGATCCTCCCACATCTCCGGGGAGATAGTAAGCACGGCATTGGCGTAGCGGAGCACGGCGTCGGCGTCGTTGTTGCTCTCGGCAATGGCCCGCAGGTTGCGCAGCATGCGCACCAGAATCTGCCGCTTGCCCGCCGTGGCCAGGTCTTGCTCGGTCAGCGGACGATCGGCATTGAGGAGTTTCTGCGCATCGTCACGGGTAAGCGGCTTGCCGTCCTCATAAGCATCGATGAGCTGCGGTGTCCCTTTTTCCGGCGTATGGCGGACAAGGAAGTGCCCCGGCAAGCCCACGCCTTCCATCTTCAGCCCCACGCGGCCGGCCAGCTCCATGTACAAGACGCTTAGCGTGATGGGAATGCCCTCCCGATCGTCGAGCACTTCGTTCAAGTAGCTGTTGGAGCGGTTGTAGTAATCGCCGCGGCTGCCGTGAAAACCGTTCTCTTGAAACAGGAATGTTGCTAACACGTCGCGCCGCGCCGTTTCATCGGCGTTCTCTGAGATATCTTCGCGCAGATCGCCCGTCAGCTTATCGAGTTGCTGCAGATAGCCGGCCACGTCCAATTCCTCGTTGTCCAACCGGGCTAAGAGCAGGCCCGCGTGGAACAAGGGAATGTCTTCCTCCTTGCCGGCCGTGACTTTCGCCAGCTCGGCCAAGACCTGATGCTCGTGGACTTGTTGAGCCAGCCGCTTGAGCGCCGCCGCTTGCCGCTGTAGCACGCGTGCCCGCTCCTCGAGCAAGGCCATGCTGGCCGTCGCATGAGGGGCGAGTTGCTCGATCAGCTTGGTCGACGGCGCTTCCTTGTCCGACGCTCCTACAAGCTTGTCGATCTCGGCGGCCAGCTCGGGCGATAACCGCGAAGACGTTAGCTCCTTGCCAACCGCGAACTGCTTGAATTCGGCCTCAGTGGTGCGGAACTTGGCCAGTCCCACGCGGACGCCGACGAACCGCACGTCCTTGGACTCCACCGCCAGTTCGTCGTTCACGTAGCACAACAGCCGGTCTTTCTCTACCCGAACCTTCAGACGATTGAACTGCCCGGTCTTGTAGTGAGGGCTCGGTTGATTGCTGAGGATGTTCCAACTGTACACATCGGGGCCATCGAAGCGCGTGAGCCGCAGACCGCCGCCGCTGGGATAGAAGCCGTAGTGCTTCTCACCCCCATCGGCCGCGAAGACCAGGCCGGCGGCCCCGGCCTCGCTGTCCAGTCGCACGGAGACCGCCACTTCGAAGGGCGGCTCGGGAACCTTCTGGGTCGAGAGGCACAGCGACCGCCCGCCAAAGCCTTGCCCCGCGCCGCCCGCCAGAATGTGACCTCTCCGCTGCCGCCAGCGTCCGCCAAAGATCACGTTCCACTCCCCGGCATCAAGGGCGCCGATCGTCAACCAGCGGCTCATCGGCACGGGATTGGGTTTCTCGATCAGCGGCTTCAGCGAGTTGATCGTGACAGCAAAGCCCAGGTTGGCGGTCACGGCCGATTTCATGGTCAGCACGCCATGCACGCGGCCTTGCAGATCCAGCAATGGCCCGCCGCTGTTGCCCTGCTCGATCGGGATCGCCAGTTGAATCATCGAGCGCCCCTCGATCTCGCGCCGCCCTGAGACGACTCCACTCACCACGCTGTGCCGCAGTCCCAACGGGTTGCCAACCGCTACTACAGCCTGACCATCGGCGAGCGTGTCCGAATCTCCGAGTTCCAGCGCCGGCAGGTGCTCGGCAGCCACCTTGATCAGGGCCAGATCGAGCGCGCGATCCGAGGCATGCACGCTCGTGGCCTCCAGCTTGCGGCCGTCGGCCAGATGCACACTGATCGGCCGCGCCTCTCCCAGCACGTGCAGGTTCGTGGCGATCAGGCCCTCCGCGCCAATTACAAAGCCCGATCCCAGCCCCTGCTGCTCTCCATCCCGCCCGGCGACCGTGATGACCACCACCGAGGCCCGGGCCTTCTTTGCCAGTTGCTCGACCGTGAGCGCCTTGGCCTCGGTCGCAGTCTTATCTTCAGCCACCTTGTCCTGCGCCCGCACCGCGGAGCACGCAGCGCCTAGACACAACATGCCTGCCACGCACAAGGCGCGATGCCTGAAGCCGATCATGGATGCACTACCTGTCGGGTCTGTTCCAGATTTTAGATCATCGCCTGCTCAAGCTTCCAGGAAGCCAAATCAGGCCGGATGCGAGAAGTTGTTCTCGCTCCTTGGTGCGATTGAGTTCGTTGAGGCGAAGCAAAAAGACAGTCGCGCGACCCGTTGGTGTCAGCGGTTGAATGCTGCCCCCAGAGAATCGAAAGTGGTCCGTCCATTTTTCACGCCGGGGATGATAAAGGGGAGCGATTTCGCCAGTTTCCGGATCGATCAAACTTAAATCACTTCCTTTGCGTTGATTGCAGGTGACGCAGGAATTCGCCAGGTTGTCGAGTCCCGTTTTTCCGCCATGCTTCTCGGCAATGATATGATCAATCCAGTGAGGGGCGAAAGTTACGAGTTCGGATTTCGCAGCAATCCCGCGATCGCTCTCGCACGATGCGTCTCAAGGCTGCCGCGATGTGGGTCTGGCTCATGGCCGACCGTCACCAAGCTTGCGTGCCGCGTTAATCTTGGCCAGGCGCACCAGATGCTCGACATATTCGTACTGATCCCATTCACGCTGATCCGCGGGAGACAAACCGGAGGCGCGGCTTGTTTCAAGGAGGCTCTCCAGCCGCTGAGCCAACTGCGGGCTCGGTCGCAGCGCCAGGACTTCCTCAGGGTTTGGCAACCCCGCCAGCTTCTCCAGCAAGCTGCTCAGTCCGGTATAGCCCGATTCCCGGCGCGCTTGCCATTCCCGCACTCCTAGCTGCAGGATTTCCCCAAGCTGATCGTGGTACGGCCGGAGTTCTTGAGCCAAGTCGTCAGCGATGGTTAGAGTAACGGACAAGGGAGCTCTCCTAGGTTTTCGTTCACATTGGCCGGCCCGGCAGAACTTCCATTCCATTCTAGCAGGTAGAGTCGCACGTCGTTGCGAAGTATATCACGAGCCGCCGGCCCCGCGCGAAACGGTTGCCCCCTGCGCGGCGCGAGGCTATCGTGACATTTCACCACTGCCTAACCAGAAACGCTTTGGGAGACTGAATCGATGCATGCTCTGATAACCCGCGGCCTGATGGCCTCGCTGCTGTTCACCTCGCTCGCTTGGAGCGCGGACGAAATTGCGCCCAGCGCTCCGCCCGAGCCGCAGGGGATGACGCAACTCTTCAATGGCAAAGACCTCAGCGGTTGGGAGGGAGACCTGCGGCTGTGGCAATTCAAGGACGGCGTGGTGCGGGGCGAGACCACGGCCGAGAAGCAGACCAAGGGCAACACGTTCCTCATCTGGCGCGGCGGCACGCTCAAAGATTTCGAGCTGCGGCTCTCCTTCAAGATCGATCACGGCAATTCCGGCGTCCAGTACCGCAGCAAGCAGATCGAGGGCAAAGAGCCCAGCAACTCCTGGGTCATCTCCGGCTACCAGGTCGAAGTGGAGAACACGCCCGGCAAGGTGGGCTTCCTGTATCACGAAAAGGGCCGCGGCTACCTCTGCAACGTCGGGGAGAAAGTGGCCGTGGGAGAAGACGGCAAGCCGCAAGTCATCGGCAAGCTGGGAGACAAAGCGGCCATCGGCGCCACCTACCACAAGTCCGACTGGAACGATTACGTGATCATCGCCGAGGGGAACCACCTCCGCCATTATCTCAATGGCCTGCAGACGGTCGATCTCATCGATAACGATCCCAAAGGCCGCCTGATGGAAGGTCTGCTGGCGTTGCAAATCCACCAGGGACCACCCATGTGGGTCGAGTTTAAGAACGTGCGCTTGAAGCAGAAGTAACGCCCAACCCCCATTCGAGCGGCGCAGCACACAAACATTGGCCCTGCCCACGCTGGGGTAGAACATCGCACCCAATTGCCTGCGCTGCGAATTCCGGACACGCGCGGAGAATACGGGGGTCGTGGTCCCGAAAATCAAAAAGTGCCTGTTTTCTCGCTCCTCCTCCTCGAATTTCGGGATTTTCGGGACATTCTTGACGCACCACGGTCCCGAAAATCTCGCGATTGTTCGATATGCGATCCTATCGCGGAGCCTTACGCCGGAAATCGGTTCGTGCAGCGTAGCCCGACGCGCAAGCGAGGGAAGTTCGGCACGACCAGTGCCGCGAAGACCGAGCTCCGCACGCGGTGGCAGCCCCCCCATGTCGTGCGCACTGCAGCAGACGTGCAGTGAGGCCAAAAACAAACTGCTTTAAGTTGCCAAAGAGCAAGCCAGGCCTAACGTACAATGTACATACATTTGTACAGTATTCTGCGGCCGCTTGTCAATGACCATCCCGCGGCAATTCCAAAAACAAATTGATTGACTATTTCCGGCATCGCGATATCTTCCACGCTGAGCGGCATCCCCTCCTTCCTTAGGGACCATTTCTGGCGGGGAGACGTCACCGCCCGCGCTCGCAACAGCGAAGGAATGCCATGAGCTTCATCGCCACTGTGCGTCGACGCTTTGGCAGTCTGGGGGGGGGCGGCAAGTTCGATAAAAGGCGTCGTGCGAGTAGCCGCTGTTTGATGGAGGTCCTGGAAGAGCGGCAGTTGCTTAGTATCTCGCAACTGAATATTCAGAATGGCTCGGTGGTCGAGGGGAATTACGGAACGGCCGCGCTGGTGATGGAGGTGACGTTGTCGCCGGCCGCGGAGCATACGGTCACGGTCGGCTATGGCACCGCGAATTACAGTCCGCTGGTCACGGCCAAGTCGCCGGCCGATTAC
>JBGTDH010000575.1:0-3479 GCA_041748435.1 Pirellulales bacterium | reverse complement strand
TCGACGAGATTCGGGAGATCGCCGGGGAGTTGGGATTGGACCGCGAGTTACCGGAGTTACCGGGCGCGACAAGTCCGTGATTTGCTCTTATGTTGTGGTATCTAACCCCCGCGAGAGACGGCGGGAATCGGTCGACGATTGGGGCGAGCGCGCTTGCGGATTCGCCTTCGCACGAGCGATTTGGTCACCGTGGGCGAAGGCTCGTTCCAGGTGACGATGGTGTACAGCGTTCCGACCACGAGCATCAGCAGCGCCACCACCACAAACATCACCGGGTAGCGCGGCACCCCCAGCCATTGGTTGAGTTCCAGAATGCCGCCCACCGTCGGGTTGCCGATCAGGCTGCCGATATCCACCATCGAGAGCATCAGCGTGGTGCCCAGCCCACGGAAGCGCGTGGGAAACGCCGTGCTGCCGGCCGCCACAATCGCCGGAAACAGCATGGCATGGGCCACGCCGGTGAAAAACGCCGGCCCCAGGAGTTGCCACCGCTGCGTCACCAGCAGGTAGCACGGCATGGCAATGGCCAGGCTGCCGATGCCGATCAGGATCATCGGGCGAATGCCAGCCTTCTCGGGCATGCGCCGAATGCAAATGCGCGTCACAAACGCCACGATGGTGTAAGCCCAGAAGAAGATCGCCATGCCGGTCAGGCCCAACTGCGCCGTGTAGGGACGCAGGAATGTTTGCGGCAGGCTGACTCCAAAGCCCGTGGCAATGCCCATCACCAGCACGATGCCGGGGTGATAACGCCACAGCAGCCATAACAGGGGCGGATGGCGGCGTTTGATCGGTTTCGGCGTGCCGCGCGAGGCCCGCGCGGCGACGATTAGTCCCAGCACTCCCATGAACGCCGCCACCAGGAATAGACGATTGATCTCCAGCCGCGTAGGCTCCGCGGTGCGGCACAGAAAATCGCCCAGCGTGGTGCCGGCCATCATGCCGACAAAGCCCGACGTGCCCAGCGTGCCCACAATTTCCGCCACGCGCGGCATGGGTGCCCGGCGTGAGATGTACGTGATGGAGGCGCCGAACACGCCGGCCAGGCTGGACTGGAAGAGCACCCGCAGCACATAGATGGCGGGACCATCGACGCGCGTGATGCCCAGGTGTGCGAGCACGCTGACGATGAACAGCGCGTTGGAGACCAGCCAAACTTGCTTGGAGCCGTAACGATCGATGCCCATGCCTTGAAACAGCCGCATGGAGAGGCTGCCGATCATGCCGACGCCCACGATCACGCCTAGCGTCAGCTCGTTGCCTCCGAGCCGATGCACGAAATCGGAGTAGCGAAACAGCAGGCTGAACGCCACCATCATCACGGCATTGGCCGCATACGAATACCAGAAGGGTGCGCCGTAAGCGCCTTCCTCCGCGGTAGACCAGGCATCGGCGGCGACAACAGACGTGGGAGGGAGCAACGTCACGGGCGGGAGCGTTAGAGGCGGGAAAGCTCGATTATACCCACGAGGCAACCCCAGGACGAGAGGGATTGCCGCTCCCACCCCCGTCGTCGCTGATTGCTGTGAGGCGAGTGATCGCGCCTAAGCCCCCTCGTGCAGTGACTTGTCGTGCGCCAGGCACACTGAATCGTCTTGACCCCGAGGGATCTTCCGCGGAGCGTGAGCTGCATGGATCAAGCCCGTCATTAAGCATGGTGCTCTGTCAGCGGTTCTCGGCTCGCTCTACTGCATCCCGCATCCCGCATCTTGCATCCTTCATCCTTCATCCTTCATCCTTCATCCTTTCCGCACGCCTTCCGTCGCTGGACATCGAGTCCGCAAAAAACTACCGTCAAGTAGATGCGCTCAACGTGCACGCGCATCACTCAATTCGCAAATTCCCCCATGAGTGCTTTGTTCAGCTCCACCAAATCTCGATTTCGACTCATCGCGTTGGCATCGGACGCAGCAAGGCGTCTAGCGGAGTATTTCAATGCTGCAATCGGATCTTCTAAGGGTGGTTCCACCTGAAGTCTGTACCCATTTCCCTCCCGCACCCAGCGATTCATTCTCCCTTGACACATTTCCCAAAGTATGTCTCGCAGCCTCTTGCGCTGAGGGGATGAGGTCCGCATGCGGGCATCCTGAATCTGCGCGGCTTGGCTGAGAGGCACTCCTGTCTGTCGCGACAGTTCATCCATCACGACAGACCGCAACACGAAGTCCGGGTAGTTGTATTTGACCATCTGATCTAAGCGGTCGTCCGGAAGGAACAAAATCTCCATGCTCCGCAGCTCCTGGGCGAGGGCGCGGCACTCTCGGTTGTCAAGAAGCACATTCTCAATCGACGTGAGGCGCTCTCGATAGGTTGGATAAACCTTGCGAAACGCAGATTCCGTCCGGATGGCGGGTGTGTAACGAAGCAGTCTCGCCAACAGGTGAATTGCGCGGAGGTGGAGACTCTCGTTGCGTTCGGTGACCTGAGATAAGTGGGCTGCGGCGCGTTCCGCAGCCCAGGCTTTTGCCGCCTCCGTGCCCCAGACGTCATCGGGCCTAGGCTCGCTTGCTCCTGCGGTTTTGTCCACGAAATATTCGCCCAGAGCCATCCGCGCATAGTCGGCGTAAATCGAATCAGGATGTCGTTGAATCAGCAGCGAAAGAAATCGCAGCCCGGCCTCCTTGTTGGCGTTGAGTTTGCGCTCCAGGACATCGGCTGCATCTGACTTAATCAAAAGATGAACGGGAAGGAGTTCCGCCTGCGGTGGCTCTTTGACTGTGACAGTTAAGACCTCCGAGTCCTGACGGACGGCACCGAATTGTACCTTCACCTGCAACCGATACTGCCCCGGGCTTCGAAAGACGTAGTTTAGAGTCGGCAGGTCATTGGCCATATTCCAGCGAAGCACGACTGCTTCGCATGTCGCATTAATTCCATCGCGGCGCGCGGTTCCGCGGTGCCACATGCGAACTCTCGCGCACAGCCGAAAAGGCGTGTCTTCAGTCGCGACGTGGATTTCTGCCGATCCATCCGCCTCGCGCGCTGGCATTGGTGCCTTCGGGTTGCGCAATGTCACGGCGACGCAAAGCGGCTCGTAGGGCAGAATCTCAGCGGATGCAAGCTTCACCGAGGTCGTCCAATCACTTTCAGCGGCTGGCGATTCGTATGCGCGCAAGGCGAACGCGATCAGCAAACAAAGCGATTTCAGGACTGATACATGCGATAACATGAGGATCAATTCCAGCCTGTGGGGCGGGCCCGTGTGATGATTTTACGCAATCCCCCCGGGCCGAACTTAATAGCGGCATTTTCTTGTGGTGTGTTGGCAGACGCAAGCGCATCTAGATCCATCGCGGGACCGGTCCTCCGGAACATGGTCCATTCCGAACATATAAGGGGACGGGAGTCATATTTATTGACTCCCGTCCCACTCCCGTCCCCCCTACTTTCCGCTGGTCCTGGGGTGATTGTGCGGGGGTTTTCGGGGCGGGTCAATTGCCGTAGGTGGCGGGCTTGAGGCCGAGCAGTTGCACGACCTT
>JBGTDH010000574.1:0-3900 GCA_041748435.1 Pirellulales bacterium | reverse complement strand
GGCAAGGCCAACGGAGACAACCGCACCGATCTGGCCTTCAACCAGAGGAACATCGATCCTTTCCGCCGCTCGGAGATTGCCGTGTTTCAGCAGACCGCGCCCCGCACGGTCAACCGCATTGCCAGCTTCGACCCCTATCCGGGCTTCGGCGGCGGCGTGCGGGTGGGCGCGGTCGACCAGGTGTTCCGTGATCTGGGGGACGACGACGACGATTATCTCGGTCCGCTGCTGCTCACGGCGGCCGGCCCCGGCGGCGGCCCGCACGTGCGCGCCAGGAAGAACGACCTGGCCGCCGTGGATGACTTCTTCGCTTACGATCCCAGGTTCGCCGGCGGCGTGTGGATCGCGGGCTCGTCCGGCGGCGATGACCGGATTTGATCGCGGCGCGGCATGCCATAACGGTCTTGGTGGCGGGGAAGGCCGCGGATAGACTGAGTCAAGCGGCGTTCACGGCTCAAGGAGCAGGTCGATGAAATCCACGACGCCCCGCGCGATCATTGCGGTGACCTACGAAGACTGGGCCCAGGTTTACCTCCGCAGTCTTCCGCCGGAGCACTTCATGGAAGCGATTGGACAATCGCGGCAGCGGGAGATCACGCTGGAAAGCCTGGCCTTGTTGAAAGCCGTGCGCAGCGACGTGCATGTCTTCAACGAACTGTTGGTGCAGTATCCCCTCCCCAACCAGCGCCGTCCCGGCCAGGTAGTGCCCGATAATATGGTGGTCATCAGCGACCAGCCGATCGAGGCCGACAGCAGCTACAACACGCCGCTGGAGCCGGTGGCTCCCTTCTGGATGCTGGAGTACGTCTCCAAGAGCAACAAGCGCAAGGACTACGAAGACAGCTTCGACAAGTACGAGCGGGATCTGAAGGTGCCTTATTACCTGGTGTTCTATCCGGACTTGCAGGAGCTGACTCTCTACCGCCACACGGGAAAGAAATACGTCTCGGTGAAGCCCAACAAGCACGGGCGGTATGCCATCCCGGAGTTGGAGTTGGAGATGCGGCTGCAGGACGGTTGGGTGCGCTACTGGCATCGTGGTGAGTTGTTGCCGTTGCCCGCGGAATTGCAGCATGCCCTGAACGATGCGCGGAAACAGGCCGAGCAAGAGAAGCAGCGGGCCGAGCAGGAGAAACAGCGGGCCGACGCGCTCCAGCAGCGATTGGCGGAAACGCAACAGGAGTTGGCCCGGCTGCGTGACGCCTCCAAGACGGGACGCAGGACCAACGGCGCGAGGCCGGACAAGCACGGCTAGCTAGCCCCGTCATTTTCTTGCCAAACATTTTCTTGCCGACCGCCCTGCCGTGGAGTTACGGACGCTCGGGCAAGCGAGACGCTTACCCTACCCCCTGAGCGTCCATCGGCGGTAGTTCCGCAACAGGCGGCACGCGGCGATCCTGCCTCGACCAGAGGAACACCAGGATCAGCGCGGTGTAGACACTGGCCAGCGTGTAGATGGCGCTGGGAATGGCCACGGCGGGGCGCGATTCGAACAGCCGCAGCGCAATCACCGTGCCCAGCCCGGCGTTCTGCATGCCGATCACCAGCGTCAACGCACGCGTCATCGGCTCGGGCAGGCGCAGCAATCGGCCGCCGTAATAGCCCGCCGCGTAGCCGAGGATGTTCACCAACAGCAGCGCCGCGACAAGGCCGCCGTCGACGCCGCGCAAATCGCGATTGCTGGCCGCCACACAGGCGATGATCCACACGATCGTGCCGTTGGCCACGGCGGGCGCGAGGCGCGCCATCCACTCTTGTGCTCGGGGAAACTGCCGCGCCAGGGCATGCCCGATCAGCACGGGCAAGACCACCATCCAAGCCAGCTTCCAGGCTTCAGCCAGGGGATCGAAATCGCCGGATTCTCCTAGAAACAACCGCAAGGCAAACGGCACCACGAGCGGCGAGAGAAGCGTGGAGGCCGTGGTCAGGCTCACGGCGTAACTCACATTGCCGCGAGCCGCGAGGGTGAGCACGCCGGAGGCCATGGCATCGGGCACGCACCCCACCAGGATCAGGCCCAGGCGGGCATCTTCGTTCAGGCCCAGGAGCCAGCCCATGCTCCAGGCCAGAAAGGGCATAGACGTGTACTGCAGCGCCGTGCCGGCCAGCACCATGCGCCAGCGCTGGGCCACCTGCCGGATTTCGTCGCGCGGCAACATCCAGCCGATGGCGAACATGGTGACCGCGAACAACGGATTGAGATAGGGCTTGCTGGCCAGAAAGGGATCGTTCGTTGCCAGCGCGGGGAACCAGTCGGGCCACCAATACGCCAGCACGCAACCCGCACTCAGCCAGACGATCAAGAGACGGTCGAACATGGGAAGCCACGAGACCACAGTCCATTCGCGTCAAATTCAATGACACATCAAGAAAATATTTCCTTCAGGGAGAGCAATGCATTAGAATTGGAGTTCTTCCCGCATCTTGGCCAGCCATCATACCCGGAACATTCCCTTGGCAAGAGGTGTCTCATGCTTATTCGGCAACGTGCTGGTTCGGGAGCCGTGACGCAGCGTCCTGCATTCACGCTTGTCGAATTGCTGGTCGTGATTGCCATCATCGGGATTCTGATCGCCCTGTTGTTGCCGGCGGTGCAGGCCGCGCGCGCCGCCGCCCGGCGGGCGCAATGTCAGAACAAGATCAAGCAGCTGACCCTGGGCCTGCATAACTATCACTCCACTTACAAAGTGTTTCCGCCCGGGACAATCAATCTTAGCCAGAATCCCGCGGACACGGGCGTCGCGGCGCCCGAGAACGATCCGAATGGCCGCAATGGCGGAGGCAGGGTGGGAATCGGCGGCCCCTGGATTTGCTTTATTCTGCCGTATATCGAGCAAGACGTGTTCCACGATTATTTTCGCACGATCGAGTTGCAACGGCCGGAGGTTGTCGACTGGTTTGGCCATGCCAACTACGTCGCGACCGCGCCGATTGGAGCTTCCCACCTCGACGCGATGGACTGCCCGGCCCATCCCATCAACAACGAGCAGTTGGCTAACGGCACGGGAATGGAGCACTTGGCCCGCGGCAACTATGCCGCATGTTACGGGAGGGCCGGATACGGAACGGTCGACCCGGGCGGGCTGAACCAGACGTTGAGTCCAACCATTGGCGGCATCTTCGGAAACAACTCCAAGTACAGCACCGCGGACGTGCTGGACGGCACCTCGAACACGCTGGCGATCAGCGAGTTGAAGTATCGCAGCTTTAGCGCCACCGGACCTTCGCTGCAGGATACGCGCGGGACATGGAGTTACGGCACGATGGGGGGAAACATCTTCAGTGCCGAGTCCGGGCCCAACTCCGCGGTACCGGATAAAGTCTGGGGCTGCCGCAATTATCTTCCCGACGGCATGCCCTGCGTCCAGAGCGGCGCGCCTTACCGCGCGATGGCGGCAGCCGCCAGAAGCTGGCATGCCGGGGGCGTGAATGCCTGTATGGCGGATGGCAGCGGCCGGTTCTTTTCGGACAACATTTCCCTGAGCGTGTGGCAAGCACTGGGCTCGCGCGGTGGGGGAGAGCCCATCGCCAATGCTCGCTGATGACCGTTTTCCCGAGGGCGCTGATTGTGACGCGTAAACGTAGAGCCGTCGCGGGAATCCTGTTGTGCCAGGCGCTGGTCGTCACGCTGGGCTGCAGTTCCAACAATCCCGTGTATCCCGTCTCCGGAAAGATAACATTCCAAGGTAAGCCGATGCTGGGGGGCGGTTCCATCTCGTTGATTCCCTTGACGAGCCAGGAGGGGAAGACGGCCGGCGGGGAGATTGCCGAGGATGGCAACTTCAAGCTGAGCACGTATGAGCCCGGCGATGGCTCCATGCCGGGCGAGTTTCGTGTCCTGGTGTACCAGGTCACGGAGAAGGAGCCGGACGCCACCCCCGACGGTCAACGTGCCGCGAA
>JBGTDH010000573.1:0-4971 GCA_041748435.1 Pirellulales bacterium | reverse complement strand
CGGTCAATCGCTGGGGAGCGGTGTCACCCGGCTGAAGCGACACACGATACAAGTGGGTCTGCGTGGGATCGTTCCCTCCGGAGACAACTGCGACGCCCTTCGATTCATCGACGCCCAACAACTCGCGATAACCCAACTCGGGCGGAGTGAGGGCGGCGGTCAGGCGGCCGTCACGATCGCGCCGCTCGAGCTGCCAGGCGCCGCTTCGCTGCGAGCTCCACAGGAAGCTGGAGCCATCGGCCAGCCAGCGCGGGACGGTGTGATCGAGGTTCAGCCAGGCGGCATCCGTTTCTTTGAGCAGCTCGCGCGTGACGCCAGACTTCGGATCGACGGCCAGCAGCACTTCCTCAGTCTGCTGACGATTCTGCACCAGAATGCACAGCGGAGCGTTGCGCTCCCAAGTGACGGCTGCCAAATAAGGATAGCGCTCCGCGTCCCAGGAGATCCACGTGGTCTCGCCGCCCGTCGCCGGAATCACGCCTAATCTCACGTGGGCATTCTTCGAGCCTGCCCGCGGATACCGCCACGGCTGCGCCGGACGATCCGGGCGTGCCGGATCGGCGATGTACCATTCTTCCACGGCGGACGTATCGGTTTCCTGATACGCCAGGTAGTGGCCGTCGGGCGACCACCAATAGCCATGCATCCGCGACATTTCTTCCTGGGCCACAAACTCGGCCAAGCCATGCGTAAGCGTGTCGGTGGCGCCTCGCGTCAGACGCTGCTCCCTGCCCGTGGCCACGTCCATCACGTACAGCTCGCCGTCGCGCACGCAGGCGATGCTCGTGGCGTCCGGTGAGAAGCGGGCATCGATCGGGGACCCGGACGTGCTGGCCAGCTCGCGCGCTTTGCCACTGGCGCGATCGAACACGTACAGCGAACCAGAGAGCGGCACGAGCACTTGCCGGCCATCGGTCGAGACCTCGAACGAAGCGATGCCGCGGGCCGCCGAACGCATCCGCTCGCGGCGCGCCAACTCCTCGGCCGTAAGTTGCTCTTCCTGGCCCCCCAGAATCTGATCGGCCGACGCCAGTTTTCGTTCTTTGCCCGTCGTGACATCAAACTCATACAGATCGCGCACAAAACTTCGGGCCGGCGAACGCAAGAACAGCACCGCGCTGCCATCACGCGTCACATGCACCGCCGCGGGCAGCCCCAACGTGAAGCGATTGGTCGCCGCATACTGCCGCAGAAACTCTGGATCTGGTTTCCGCGAAGCATCTTGAGCTTGGGTATCGATGGTGAACAGCGTTCCCATGCAAGAAAGTGCAACCAGAAATCGCGGCCACGTGATCGAGTGCATGACAGCGAGGAAGTAACAGGCATCAAGGTCAGAAATTGCCGCCGCAGCTTGCCCGGAGTATAGCGCCGCCACCCGCACGGTGATAGCCTGTTGCTCGACGGATTACTCATCTGTGCGATTGTTCCCCTCAGCGACGGAAAAAATCTTGCAATTGCGAGGGCGATTCTTTAGATTGCCGCAGGGAGAGCAAACGGAACATCGCCGGGCCACTTCTTCTACCCGGCATTGCAGGAGAGCTTGCTATGCGACGCTCTGTTTTTGTTTACGCGATGCTCGTTGCGCCGTTGTTCCTGGCGGAAGCTCGGGCGCAAACGGAGGGTTCGACGCGCACGTCGCTGCCACGCGGCGCGGCGCTCAACGCCAAGGAGCAGTCCACGGTCGACGGCGTCTCGACCGCCTGGCTCAGGGGGGATCCCTGGACCGCGATGCAACTCCTGTCGCCCCTGGTCGGCAAGCTTAATCGAGAGAAACTGGCCGAAGTCGAACGGATTCTCCAAGAACGGGCCATCGTTCCCATTGGTCAGATCCTGGCCCAGGCGCGGCTGGCGATCGTGCAGCAGGGTCAGGCGGAGAACCTGCCCAAGCCACAGGTGCCCGAAGCCTTGCTGGTGCTGCCGCAACTGGCCGACGCGGTGAACAAGATTCTCGAGCTTCGCGACAAGAATCCGGTGATGGCAGACCCCTTGCCGATGCCCGGCACGATCCAAGAGTACGAAGACCTGCTGTGGGGCACCCACGTGCTGAAGAACCGCCTGCTCAACGCCCGAAGCATTGCCGAGCACGCCGCCCGCATGAAGAAAACCCTTCCGCGCGCCCAGCTCGAAAAGCTGTCCGAAGAGCAGCGGGCGATCATCGATCGCGATTTCGAATCGCTCGTGGCGGGAATCGATCGCAGCCTGGAAGAGCTGGAAGAGCGGGAGATCGAGCTGCGGATCTGGCGACTCAAGTTGGCCCGTGAACTCCTGGCAAAACCGGAGCTCACGGCGGACAAGTTCATGGCCGCGCATGCCTCCCGTCTCGATGCCCGGCTGATCCAAGAGTTCTTCGCCGCACGTAAGAATCGCAAGTCGGCGTTCCTGCGGGTTGATCTGAATGTCGAGGAGTTGCCCAAGTGGGTCGCGGCCGATGCCGAAGAGAGCCGCCGGCTGGCGGGCAATCTTCAGCCCAAGGCCGAGGCGTTTTTCGACGCGCTCCACTGGTGGTATCGCGGACGCTATGGGCAAGGCACGCACGTCTTCGGGCTGGCCAAAAGCCCGGCGGCCAATACTTCGCCCGCCGCCATGTTCGGTTTGCTGATGCCGGCCACGCCTCCCAAGCCGACCGATCCGGTCAAGCCGCAGCAATCGCCGCCGCTGTTCGACCGCCGGCATCATTACTGGTGGGCCTGGGAAGATCGCCGTGTGCTGCGCAGCACCGACGAGGAAGCACAGACGACAACCGAGGTCGCCTTCAACGGCACGCGCTACGACGCGATGGTGTTCTGGTGAGGGACGCATACCCTGAGCCATACGGTCGGTATGGCCACCACAACCGAGACAACGTCCTATTACATGCACCACGAGTCGGTGCTGCCGCCGGTGAAGACTCAGCAGGTGGGCAGGCTGGTCGGCTACTACGAATACATGCGGGCGCTGTCGATTCTCGACGCGCTGGCTAACCGCCTTTCGCCGGAAGAGCTCAAGGTCCTGGAGGACATTGTCCAGGAGCGCGACGAATTTTCGGTCTATACAAACATCTCGCGACGGCTGGAGCGCGGCGCGGGACCGCTGAGCGAACCTGCCATCCCGGGCGACGATTTCAATCGCCGGGGCCTTGGCTGGATGATGGCCCTGGCCCGCGTCGAACTGGGGGCGATGGTGGCCGGGTTCACCGATCGTCCGAAGCCATTTGCCGTGCTTCCGCCCACGCGCTATGAGTATGCGCCGTTTCAAGAGATGATGCTGGACGGGCTGCGAACGCATTATCACGCGCTGCAGAACGATCCCGTGACCGGCTACTATTGGTCGTTGCGTGCGGGGCGGCCCGCGACGCTGGAGATCAACGAGATGCAGGCGATTGCCTATTCGCGCCGCGTGGCCATCGCGCTGGAGTTTGCGGAGGCGATCCAGCAGATGGGTCAGCACGACATGACGCCCGCGCAGCAGGCGCAGGTTGCGGCCTGGAAGAAAGACCTGGAAGAGCTGCTGCAGGTGATCCTGAAAAAGGGTCTGCGCTTGGGAATAGCCCACAGCGAGGGAACGGTGCAGTCCAGCAACTCGCGGGCTGTCGAGGAGTCCAAGAGTGACTGCTTTTGCCCCCGACTGGGGAGCCGCATCAACGGCCTGGCCAAACAGGGCAAAGTCACGTTCAGCCAGCAGCCGGTAAACACCCAAAGCTCCAGCACGAAGCGCAGCGGCAATGCCGATCCGTTTGGACGGCGCTAGCTTCCGGGCGACGAATCGGAGGGCACAACTGCGGGTCGAGCGTCGTCGCGGAGGGTCAGGACCAAGAGGAGGGGAACCATCACCAGGTTGCCGACGAGGCCGCCGAGCATGGCGAGGCTGACGAGCACGCCGAAGTAGATCGTGGGCACAAACTGGCTCTGGATCAAGGCGGAGAAGCCGACGATCAAGGCCAGCGTGGAGAACACGGCGGCCCGGCCGACGCTCTGGTGGGAGGCGTGCAGCGCCTGACGCACCGTCAGTCCTTCTTTTCGCATCCGTTTGAAATCGACCAGGTAGTGCAGCGAGGAATCGACCGACAGGCCGATCGAAACCGCCGCAATCATGGCTGCTCCCATGTTGATGCGGAAGCCAAGCCAACCCATCAGGCCCATCACCATGGTGATCGGCAGGGCGTTGGGCACGAAGGCAATCAATGCCAGATGCACGTTGCGCAGTGCAGCCAGCAGCATGGGCGCGATCGCGGCGGTGGCCACGGCAAACGTGAGCCATTGATCGGAGAGCAGGCTGTCGATGATGTTCGTGAGCAGCACGAAGAAGCCGGTTACTTCCGCCTCGGGAAATTCCTCGCGGCTGATGTTTCGCACAGCCGAGATGATTTGCAGCTTGGAGGCCGAGGGCTGACGTTCCCGCGACCGCAGCATGACGCGATAGAAATGCTTCCCCGGCTGTTGCGGATCCTGGCCGCGCAGGGCGCCGGCGATGACCGGTAGCTCCTCTTCGATCTTGCTGATTGCCATCCGCAAGGATTGGCCGCGCACGAAGGCCGGCAGCATCTCGAGATTGGCCGGTCCGGCATCGATCGCATCCACCAGGCTGAGCACTTTGGTTAGTCCCGGCACGCGCTGACCGGTTTCGTCCTCGACCAGCACTTCGCTCCGCAGCCGTTCCTGCAAGCGACGCACGCGGCCGAGATATTCAAAGTCCATTTTTTCCGGCGCCGGCAGAACCACGTCCCACACGCCTGCTCCGCCAAGCCGCGATTCCACAAACTGGTAGCTGGTGACAATCGGACTGTTCTGGCGGAAATTGCGGGTGAAATCGGTCTCGACCTCCATCCGATAACCGCCGGCCGAGAGCAGCGCGGCCACGGCGAAACACAGCAGGCCGTAGGTCCAGGGGCGCTTCAAGATGGTGTTCAACAGCCGCTCCAGGCCCACATCCAAACGATCTTCGCCCCAGACGCGGCGAGGATCGATATCGAACCGACCCAGCAAGGCCAGGCCC
>JBGTDH010000572.1:0-5000 GCA_041748435.1 Pirellulales bacterium | reverse complement strand
TCCAGCGTCACGCGGCCGATGTAGCCGTGCCGCCACACGGCCCAGCCGCCCGCCAGCAGCGCTGGACACTGCGTGGCGTTTAGCACTCGATCGATAGCCCCAATCACGCGACCATAGCGTCCCGGCAAATCCTGCGGAGTGAGCATCGCGGCGCCTCGCATCTGCAACTCCTCCGCCAGTTGGAGCTGCTCGACCAGTATGTCCTGGAGCGTAGTTTCCACGATCGCCATGCTACGAGTCCAAAAATCTTGAAGTGGCGACGAGTCGCCGCAACCCAGGGGGTCAATACTCGTTGTCGCCGCCCTTGGCGGCAAGCCCGGCGGTGGTCTTCACGACTTGCCGCACCGTGCGGGCGGCAATCTCTGCTTTGAGCTTGCTGATGGCTTCGGCCACGGGCATGGCGCCTTGGTCTCCTTCCAGCCGATCGCGCAGGGCCACGGTGCCGGCCTGTGCGTCGCGCTCGCCGATGCAGATCATGTAGGGAATCAGCCGCAGTTGCGCATCGCGAATCTTGGCCCCCAGCTTCTCCGAGCGATAGTCGCCCGTGACACGCAGACCCTCTGCCTTGAACTGCCGCTCTACGTTGCGGGCGTATTCTTCGGACTTCTGGCTGACCGAGACCACGCGGGCCTGCTCGGGCGCCAGCCACAACGGGAACGCGCCGGCAAAGTGCTCGATCAACACGCCGATGAATCGCTCCATGCTGCCCAGCGGGGCGCGATGGATCATCACCGGGCGATGCGAACGATTGTCGGAACCAATGAACTCCAAGCCGAAGCGCTCGGGGCTGGGGAGGTTGTAATCCAACTGGACGGTGCCAAGCTGCCACTCGCGACCCAGGCAATCGGTGACGACAAAATCTGCCTTGGGTCCATAGAACGCCGCCTCGCCGCGCTCGACCGACATGTCGGGCAAGCTCATGCTGCGGCAGACGTCTTCCAAGGCCCGCTCGGCGCGGGACCAGACTTCCTCGCCGCCGACGTATTTATCGCTGGCCGGATCGCGGAAGCCCAGCCGCACGCGGTAATCATCCAGGCCCAGGGTTTTCAGCACGAACTGGGTCATCTCCAGGCAGCCGCGGAACTCGTCGGCCACTTGCTCCTCGGTGCAGAACAGATGGGCATCGTCCTGGGTGAAGCCTCGCACGCGCGTCAGGCCGCCGAGCTCGCCCGATTTTTCGTAGCGATAGACCGTGCCGAACTCCGCCAGCCGCACCGGCAGCTCGCGATAGCTGCGCGGCTTGTGCTTGTAGATCATGATGTGATGCGGGCAGTTCATCGGCTTCAACAGAAACCGCTCCTGGTTGTGACTCCAGTGCCGCAGCACGGCCAGCTTCTGCTCCGGCGAATCGTCGAGTTTGTAGGCGGCATCGAACCCGGCGATGCGGGCCGCCTCCAGCAGACTCTTTTCCTGCTCCTTGGATAGATCATGCTCGGTCGATTTATCGGCCACGTTGAGCTTGCGCACCAGGTAATCGATCACCTGGCCGGCATCGTGACCGAAAATGGGAGTGAACTGCGAATCGCGATAGTAGGGGAAATGCCCCGAGGTCTCGTACAGCTCCACTCTCGCGACATGGGGAGTGTAGACCGGATCGTAACCGCGGCGCACCAGCTCGTGCCGCACGAACTGCTCCAGCTCTCCGCGGATGACGGCCCCATTGGGCAGCCACAGCACCAGGCCGGAACCGACGAGCGGATTGACGGCAAACAATTCCAGGTCTTTGCCCAATTTGCGATGATCCCGCTTCTTGGCTTCCTCCACCTTTTGCAGATGCTGCTCCAACTCCTCCTTGCTGAACCAGGCAGTGGCGTAGAGCCGTTGCAACTGCTGCCGCGAGGCATCGCCCTTCCAGTAGGCGCCGGCGATGGAGAGCAGCTTGAATGCCCCGATGCTACCGGCGCTGGGAAGGTGTGGACCGCGGCAGAGATCGATGAACTCTCCCTGCCGATAGAACGAGAGCGTGGGATGCTCGGCCAGCCCTCCGTTGATGTGCTCGACCTTCAAGGTCTGCGCCAGTTCCTCGCAGATGGCCACGGCTTTGGCGCGCGGCTCCTCGATTCTCTCGAACGGCTCATCGGCCTTGATGATCTTGGCCATCTCGGCTTCGATCTTGGGAAAATCTTCCTCGGTCAGATGATGCGGCAGCTCGAAGTCGTAATAGAAACCGTTTTCGATGGTGGGTCCGAAGGCCAACTGCACGCCGTCGTACAAACGCATTACGGCCCGCGCCATCACGTGCGCGGCGGAGTGCCGCATGACGGCCAAAGCCTCGGCGTCCTTCTTGGTCAGGAGTCGCAATTGCACCGCGCCCTCCGACGGCAGATATTCGTGCGCCCCTTTCACGTTGCCATCCACGGCAGCCGCCAACGTGGCCTGGGCCAGCCGCGGGCCAATCTCCTGGGCAATATCGATGGGCCTTATAGGCCGGGAGTATTCCTTCTGCGATCCGTCGGGCAATTGAACTTTGAGCATGGTCGGTATTGGGCGTTATATTACGGCGATTGGAGTGTTGCAGCACCGCCTGAAGGTCTACTACGAATGGACAACCGCCTGCCGGTGCGAGTTCGCAAGTATAAGGCTGTTTCCGTTTCCGTCCTAGCCATTCAGACGTGGCCTGGGAGGCGTGGAGGTGCTTGTGTCGCAGCTCTGGCAGACCGTGTGGACGCCCGTGCGGCGGGTGATCGCCTGGATTGGCCAGCACGAATTGCCTGTGCTGATCGGCCTGCTGATCGTGGTGCTCTCTGTCTGGGGATTCATCTATATCGCGGACATTGTGACCGAGGGTCGCACGCAAGACTTCGACAACTCGGTGGTCCGCTCGCTGCGGCAGCCGGGCGATTTGGCCAAGCCGCTGGGTCCCGCGTGGATGCACGAGATCGGCCGCGATCTAACCGCGCTGGGCGGCATCGCGGTGCTAACGCTGATGATCGCCGCCGTGGCGGGCTTCCTGCTGCTGCGGCAATCCTACAGCGCCATGTGGCTGGTAATCGGCGCCACCTGGAGTGGGCTACTGGCTAGCTCGCTGCTCAAAGGGCTGTTTGAGCGAGCGCGTCCCAGCGTAGTGCCGCACCTGTCCCACGTAGCCACCAGCTCGTTTCCCAGCGGGCACTCGATGCTCTCCGCCGTGGTCTACCTGACACTGGGCGCACTGCTGGGGCGGTTCGTCGAGAGCCGCGTGCTGAAGGCGTACTTTCTGTTTGTCGCCCTCACTCTGACCGCCTTGGTGGGCATCAGCCGCGTATACATGGGCGTACACTTCCCGACCGACGTGCTGGCCGGCTGGTCCGCGGGCTTGGCTTGGGCCGTACTCTGCTGGCTCGTTGCACGCTGGCTGCAACGCCGTGGGACTGTGGAACGCGAGGGATGAAGCGTTTCATTTCATCCGATCCTGTTCATCCTGCCATCCTGTCTTCTCTCCGACAGATTGGAACAAAGTAAGAGAGGACAGGATAAACAGGATACGACAGGATGTCTGATACTTCGCTACAGTGCGGAGTCGCCGGTTTCTCCCGTGCGGATGCGAATGCTCTGGGAGATATCGGAGACGAAGATCTTGCCGTCGCCGATTTGTCCGGTCTGGGCACTCTTGATGATGGCGTCGATTACCGGCCGGACGCTGGCCTCGGCGACGGCCACCTCCAGCTTGATCTTGGGCACAAAGTCGATCGTGTACTCGGCGCCGCGGTAAGTCTCGGTATGCCCCTTCTGCCGGCCGAAGCCGCGGACTTCCGTCACGGTCATTCCCTGGACGCCAATCTTGGTCAGTGCGGTCTTGATATCTTCCAGTTTGTGATGCCGGACGACCGCTTCGATCTTCTTCATGGGGCCCTCAATGCGAGTGAATGGTGGCTCTGACCTCGCGCACCCTCAGCACGAAGCCGCCTGAAATGGGACGCTACTGCAATCTTCGTTCCTTGTGCTATCAATCAGCCCCGGCGGCGATAGCGAGGATGCACAAGTGCAATCGTAGCCTACAATTCTGCTCGTTCGACCGCAAAACATAAAATCTACGCCAGGGGCCCTGCGTTTAACTACTGGCGACCCCTTCGGCAGTCTCTGCCCACCAATCATGCATAAGGACACGGACCGTTTCTGGCGTCAGGGTGGTTTGCCCTGCTGCCGCTGCCACAGTTCCCAACGCTGCGCGGTTGCAACACGCTCCGCTTTCGCTGCCCCTTGGAATCGTCCCATGCTTTTTCCCGTAGCCTGCAACAGCGATTGGTGGGCGGCATCGGCAATGGTGTCGTTGGAATCCTTCAGCAGGCCGACGAGATCGCCCAACAAAGTCGGTTCGGGCTTTTCTGCGATTGCCCGGATGGCTGCCAATTGCAATTCCGCATCATCCTCGAAGGCGAGATACTGTTTCAGGGTGCCGGCGGTCATGCGGGTGAGTCGCTTGGTCAAGAGCGTGCGCGCCTCAGGCTGCAAGCCGGCGTCGACCGTCAAGATCGCCTGAGCCAGGTCCAACGTGGCCTGGCCCCCTTTTGCATCGTGCAATTCTTGCAGGCGTCTCTGTTGCTCTTGCTTGGAGGGCGAGGCTGGGGTTGAGGTTCCGGGCGGCCTCGTTGCAGCGTCCACGCTGGCTTTGTTTCTTAGCTGGGACCCTCTTTCTTGCGGCGCTTTCCTCGCGAGCAGCGCCGTCAGATCGGGCGCCGAGTTCGCTCGGCAGAGAAAGAGCAGTGCCTAGCTGGTTCCGACCGACGTTTCCATGTCCAGCAAGTTCCACCGCCAGCTCCCATCGGCCTTCTGTGATTGAACCAGGATGTCTGCGCCCCACTCGTACCAATCGATGTCGCCGAACTTGGCCACTCCATAAATTACGCCGACGCGTTCCAGGGACCAAAGGAAGTAAACGTCGTCGCACGTGCCGAGGTCCAGGTTGGCCAACTTCTCGAATCCGCTCGGATACCATTGCTTCGGCGGTTCACGGGGCTGTCTTTCTGCTGCCGGCTTGGCAAGAACGTCCGAAAGCCACTTGAACGCGGCGGCGACGGCGG
>JBGTDH010000571.1:0-3432 GCA_041748435.1 Pirellulales bacterium | reverse complement strand
TCGATCTCTTGCTTGACCTTCGTGACGTCAGTAAATTCCTTGATCCAGGGTATCGGTTGCGTCGTCTTGACCTCCGAGATTAGCTCAAGTGTTTCGAACTGCACGTGCTTTGGAAGCACAACCGAGAGGGCCTCCTTCACCTTATCGCGCTCGTTATCGAGCGTCTTCCGTGCATTGCGGTAGCACTGGTAATAGTTGAGAAGCCCGGACCGGATGAAAACAAGAATTCGTTTACCGACTGCGTGCGCATATCGGTATTCAGCATGTGTTGCGGAAATCTCATCTGTTCCGACCTGGTCCTTGAACTTTTCCCACTTGTGGACGTCCCCATATTTGCCATCAATCACCAAGACGACCAACGGACACGAATCAAGCGCGGGGAGGCAGGACTCCCAGGGTTGCAAATCTGGCCCCAAGTCCGGGAATCCAGCGTCCGAGCTCAAGATTGGACGGTAGCCGAGGTGGGCAAGATGTCTCCGCAACTCGCCTCGCAGATCAACGAGGTTGTAGTCGGTTGAGCTGATGAAGACCGGGATGCTGTACTCGCTCGACATGGGCGCATGGCGTATTTTTGGAGTCTTAGGCTACATAGAACCGACGTTATGTCTATTAGGCCCGGTAGGATTCGAACCTACGACCAAGGGATTATGAGTCCCCTGCTCTAACCGCTGAGCTACGGGCCCAAGTGCTGTATCACCGCATTTTTTTCACTGCCGGCCGCCTGTTATTGCAGCCTGACAATCTATTTGATAACCGGGGAGTAGGCTTTCGGTTGTCAAAAGTGATAACCGCCGGCAGTGACCCGGCTGTCGGCCACACCTAACCCGGTGAAAGGCTAGGTGCAGCAATGGCTCATTCTAGCCGGTTGTCAGTGACAACCAAGAAGCCCCACCCGGATTACCCACTTATCCCCCGGGCCGATGGCCGTTGAGCCAGGCGCCGACGAATCGAGGCCGACCACACCGAGGAAAGGTGGGCCCACGCCACGGGGAGAAAGTTGCCCGGGCCAAAGGCACGAAGGAGCGCAAGCGGCTATAATGACCCCAGGTTGCAAACGCGCAGCCTTAAGAGTACTGTTCCCGCCACTCTGCTTTTACAAGAGACGTCATGCATTTATCAGGGAGATCGAGGGATTGTATCGGCATGCCGAGGGCGTGCTTGATTCTCTTGGCGGTCACCGTGGCGAGACCGGGGATTGCCGGAGCGGAAGGCAAGATTCTCTTTAATCGGGATATCCGCCCGATCCTGTCTGAGAATTGCTTTCTGTGCCATGGTCCGGACAGCAGCAGCCGCCAGGCCGATCTGCGGCTCGACGTGGCCGAGGCGGCGAGGGCTGTCATCAAGCCGGACGCCTGGAGTTGGGACGCCGCTGCGATGATCGAACTGCTGCCGCCGGCGAAATAGTCAGGACCACGGATGACACCGATCCCACGGATAAGAGCCTGCGGGAGGCTTCACTTCAACATCCGTGCTGTCCGGGAAATCCGTGGTTGCTCTGCTCCGCGCGGCCGACCTCGTTGACAGAGGAGCAGAAATGCGTGAAGCGGGCGGCAGGAGCAAGGGGCTCGTGGAGATTGAGCTATGATTGCCGACGCGACGCAATACCAGAAGGCACAAGAAGAAATCCGCTCGCTGGAAGAGCGCTTGGAGAAGTTGCAGCAGGGTCACGCGATCGGCTCGAAGGGCTTCACGAAGGCCGGCATTCGCAAGATGATCGCCCGACTGCACGAAGAACTGGCCGAGTTCAGAAGGCAGCGAGGAAGTGTCATTCGGCAGGTTAAAACCAGCCACTCATCGGCAGGTTGGAACCAGCGGGGTGGATGAGTGTGAATAATCGTTGATCTCGTTAGGATTCGCAAGCGGCGGGCTGCTCTTGCGGGTGGTTCTCGCCTGCCTTCCCCTGCCGTTTTTTGGCGGCCGAGCCGGTCGGCACATTGGCTTGTTTTGAGGTGGCGGCGGCGTTCGGGGTTGCCTGGTTGCGCAGCCGATAGCTCTGGCCGGTGATGGTGATGATCTCGGCGTGGTGCAAGAAGCGATCGAGGATGGCCGTGGCGCTGGGCACGTCGCCGATGAGCTTGCCCCAATCTTCCAGTGGCCGATTGCTGGTCATCACCGTGGAGCGTGTCTCATAGCGCCGCATGATGATCTCAAACAAGTACTCGCCCGAGCGTTTGGGCAGCTGCTTCATGCCCATGTCGTCGACGATTAGCAGGTCCGGTTTGAGATAGCGGGCCAGAACCGGGCCAGAACCTTCTCTTGACCTTCCACAGCTTCGTCGTGCAGGAAGTCGCGGACCACGTCGAAGATCGAGCGATACAACACCTGGAAGCCCTGTTTGATCGCCAGATAGCCCAGGGCTTGCACGAGGAACGACTTGCCAGTTCCCGGCGGCCCGAGGAACAGCACGTCGCGCACCTCGCGGATGAAGCGGCAGGTGGCCAGGTCGAAGACTTGCCGGCGGGGAATCGACGGATTGAAGGACCAGTCGAAGTTGTCCAGCGCCTTGAGTTCGCGGAACTGTGCCGCCTGGACGCGCCGTTGGATCTGACGCTGGTTGCGCACCAGCAGTTCGTCCTGGAGGATCAACTCCAGAAACTCGACATGGCTGAGTTGGTGACCGGCGGCTTCTTGCAACCGCACGTCGAGCGTGTCGGCCATTCCGGACAGACGCAGTTGTCGCAGGGCTTTGTGTAAACCGTCGTTCATGGAAGTAGCTCCTGGTGAAACGGGGAAGGGGGAACTAGGGTAAAACGGTCTGGAGAAACGGAGTCGAGCTCTGCAGAGGTGCAACTCGACGAGGGATATCCGGATCGAGGGCGCGTCGAAGACGCCTCACAGCCCTGGTGGCTCGCGCTGCTGGGGCTGTGTTCGTTTTCCTGCTCGTGCTCCAACAGCCTTCGAACGCCCGAGTCATCCTTATAAAACCTTCGCCCACGGAAGGGCGATCTGTCTGCCGCGCCAGCGCCCGCGCCACCTCCTGGGCATAATCATCCAAGGGCCTGATGATGGGATGCTCTTCCAGGAAGGGCAGCGGCATCTGTTTGGCCGACTCGCGAGCCAGCAGCTTGCGAATCGTCCGCAGCCGATAAGCCCCGTGAGACAGGGCGATTTCGCAGGGTTTTTCCAGGATGGCGCTGTCGTGCTTCTTGGTCAGGGCCAGCAGGCCTTGCAGCACGCGCGTGCCCGCGATGCCGCGCGCATGCAGCATGGCCTGTGCCCACTGCGAGGTCTGCGAGCCGATCAACTTCACTCGGCTGAGCAGGTAATCGGCGCCACGTTCCAGACCGTTGATCTTGTGCGGATGCAGGTGCTCTGCCTGTGTGCGGAAGCGCCCCTGCTCGTGCCGTGAGTGCAGCGCGATCTGCTCCCATTTCGAGTTGAAGATCCGCACCAGCCGCGCATCCCAACGGACCCACACCGTGCGGTCCAAGT
>JBGTDH010000570.1:0-4479 GCA_041748435.1 Pirellulales bacterium | reverse complement strand
CGACGCCGAGTTCGTGGCCCGCCTGTGCCAGGACCTGGGGTTGCCGTGCGCGGTGGGCATCGTTGACGTGGCGGCGTGCGATGCCGGCGATGGTTTGGAAGCCGCGGCTCGTGTTGCCCGCTACGCATTCCTTACCGATTGCGCCCATCGTTTTGGGGCGAGGTATATCGCCACGGCCCACACCGCCGACGATCAGGCAGAAACCATCTTGCATCGACTGCTGCGTGGTACGGGCTTGTCTGGACTGGGAGGCATTCCTCGCGTCCGCACGATTTCCGAACTTACGACATTGATCCGACCGCTGTTGGGCCAGCGTCGCGCCGACGTGCTGGCCTACTTGTCCCAGCGAAGCCAGGACTACCGCGAAGACGCCAGCAATGCCCGGCAAGACTTTACGCGGAACCGGATCCGGCACGACCTGCTGCCGCACTTGGCGCAAGAGTACAACCCGGACGTGATCGATGCGTTGCTGCGCCTCGGTCAACTGTCGCGAGAAGCCAACGAAGTGTTGATCAGCCTGGCCGCAGATATAAGGGAAGCGGCCGTTAGGCCATTGCCTGGCGGCGGCTGGCAGATCGATGCCCGCCGGCTATCGCAGCAGCCGCGCTACCTGGTGCGTGAGATGTTGGTGCAATTGTGGCGAGACCATCACTTGCCGCAGCAGGCGATGGGGCTGCTTGAATGGGAGCGCCTGGCTACGCTAATTGCCGATGCCGCGGAAGGCGTGTGCAGCGGCAAAATCATGCTGCCCGGGCAGATTGTCGCGCAAGCGGACGGAAACTCCGTGACAATTAAGAAGCTTCCTCCCGCGATTTAGCCTACCGTGGGCTTGCGGACGAATCCTTGATAAGCGCGCTCTTCGCCGTTGACCACCAGGACGTACAGCAAGCCGCTTTCTTGCCAGGCGACCACGACCACATTGCCCGTCGTAACGCCGGACCGCAGCGGCGGACTGGGCGGAAGGTTCTTGATTTGCGTTTGCACGACATACAATGTCGCCGTGTCCCCATTGAAATTCAGGTCGTAGGCCACGCCGTTCAGATCATCACGATGCAGGAATCCGTAGATTGGACGCCACATCGTCTGCGGCAAGCGATGGACATGCTGGCTGAGGGGATAGCCGACCGGCACGGTGAGCGCGGTGGGTTCGCCGGTCAACGGCTCGTCCCGATATTGCAATACCTCCACTTTAAGTGTCGCCGCGGTAAGCGCTGGCGGCCGCATCCAAGTAGCAATTGCCAGCACCGCGGCCACGCTAGCCGCCGTAAGGCCCGCCGCCGTGAGGCCCTTCGACCATCGCCAGGCGCGCGAGGGGCGCTTGACGAGCGGCGTCAAGTTCCCGCTTGTCCCTAACGCGGCCTCTGCTTCCGCGGCGGCTGCGGTGATCTGATTGGCAGCTAGCCCCGCAAGCAGCCGTTCGCTCAAACCGGCCGGCAACGGCACGTCTTCCATCGCGCGACCGATCGCCTGATCGAGCGCTTGCACGCGATTGTAAAGGCTGCGCTGGCCCGTGTCATCGGCCAACTCGGCCGCCAGTGAGACCAGCGCGGGATCACGCAAGTCATCGCTCCCCGGGCGGCAGGCATCTATTTGCTCGATCAAACGGCGATCTTTCATCCGGAAACCCTCGCAGGTCGGGCATTAGGGGTCGGCGGGGATGACTCGTCGGTGTTTTGTGGAAATAGCCGGCTTCGCAAATGCCCTTTGGCCCGCGAAAGACGGCTCATGATGGTTCCGATCGGCAGCTCCAGCTGCTCGGCAATCTCTTTGTAAGAACAGTGCTCGAAGTAAAACAGCATCACAACAATCTTGAACTCTTCGGGCAGCGAATTCAGGCCCGCCTGCAACTCCTCCGAATCGACCAGCACCGGTTGCGGTAGTTCTTCCGGAATGCTGTCGAGCGACAACTCCAAGTCGCCCGCCGTCATGGGCAACCGCTTGCGGCGCGACTTGAGATACGTATTCCGCAGCACCACGTAAAGCCAGGACCTGGCACACTCCGCAGAACGCACCTGCTCCAGCTTGCTCTGGGCAATCAGGAAGGTCTGCTGCACGAGGTCTTCCGCATCGGCGGTGGACCCAGAGAGCCGGTACGCATAGCGGTACAGCGCCGCGTGGTGCTCAGCCACCAATTCGGCAATGTGGGCGCGGTGCGCAAGCTCAGCCATGATCCATCCTTAGTTAAGAGACCGCAGGGACACATTTTATTCCCGACGGCAACTGTTTCATTCTCCAGGTATGCTCGTCCTGCGCCAACTGGCTAAATGCGGTGGGCGATGCACGGCATTTCAACCCTGGATGCAAGGCCGCGAGGAAATTCTTCCTATCTTGGGGAATATCCTGCCCATCACGGGGATCAGAGAGGCAGAGGCCGAGTTGTAGCTCGACTTGACGGTAAACGCATTTTGGATGGAGGATCGTGCAGTGAAGACAATTGCTACCTTGTTGGTCCTGGTGGGCCTGGGTTTGTCCCTCGGATGCAGCCCCGCGCCGGACCCGGCGCCCCCGGTGTCGACTCCCGCTCCAGGTGACGAGATGACCACCCCCGATGCAACTCCGGCCGACGGCGCAGCTCCGGCCGACGGAACTGCTCCGGCCGACGGAACTGCTCCGGCGGAAGGCGCTGCTACGCCGGAAGCCGCCAAGCCCGAGACGCCGTAAGGTGTGTTCCGAAGCAAACGGTGTCGTCAACCGTTTGCGGCTTAGCGACAACGCTTCATGCGCAGCCGGGGAGGCGAGTTCGCTTTCCCGGCTGTCTTTGCGCGCAGGTTCCAACCGACCTCCTGCATCCTGCGGCATTCCCGCATCCTCGCCTGAACCAAATTGCATCCGCCGATGCCGGTAGCCTATATTGGCGTCGTTGCCGTGCCCTTCGTTCCTGCCAGTGCATGAGGTTGCTTGATGAATTCGCGTTGCATCCGCCACGCTGTTGGCATGTTCTTGTTTGTCCCTCTCATGGCCCCGTTGGCTGTCGCCCAGAAAACGCCGGAGGAATCGGTCAAGACGCTCCAGACCCCGGAAGGCTGGAACATCTCCGTGTTTGCCAGCGAGCCGATGATCTCCAACCCCTCGGCCATTGATATCGATACCCAGGGTCGCGTGTGGGTCGCGGAGATTCAATGGTATCGCAAGAGCGCCAAGCAGCCGCCGGAAGACAAGATCAAGGTCTTGGAAGATACCGATGGCGATGGCAAGGCGGACAAAGTCACGGTGTTTGCCGAGGGTCTGTTCTGCCCCATGAGCGTCTGCGTCGCTGGCGACAAAGTTTACGTCGCCACCAGCCCGGACCTGTGGGTTTACGAAGATAAGAATGGCGACCTGAAGGCCGATGGCCCGCCCACGAAGCTGCTCACGGGCTTCGGAGGCTTCAACCACGATCATGGCGCTCACAGCCTGGTGCTGGGGCCGGATCACAAATGGTGGATGTCGCACGGAGACACCGGCTTCAACGTGGCCGGCACCGATGGCTCCAAGATCCAGTTCAAGTGGGGCGCCATGCTCCGAGGCGAGTTGGACGGCAGCAAGCTGGAGACCATTGCCGTGAACTTCCGCAATCCCTACGAGATCGCGGTGAGCAGTTTTGGCGAATCTTTCGTCAGCGATAACGACAACGACGGCAACTTCAGCGTCCGCATCTGCTGGATCCTGGAAGGGGGCGATTACGGCTGGTTCGGTGGCCCGCCCTTTAAGAAGGAAGAGCTAGCCACCCGCGTTCCACTGGGAACGCCGTATCGTGAGCACTGGCACTTCCGCGGCTTCACGCCCGGGTATGTGCCCGCCACGCTCGTCACCGGTTTTGGCTCCCCCTGCGGCATGTGCTTTTATGAAGGGGACGCCTTCGGCAGCGAGTTCAAGAACATCCCGCTCCACGCTGATGCCGGCCCGCGCGAAGTGCGGGCTTATCGCCACAATCTGGCTGGCTATGGCTACTCGGCCACCAGCCGGAACATTGTGACGACCGAGGGGGACAACTATTTCCGCCCGGACGATATCTGCGCCGCCCCCGATGGCAGCCTGTACATGTCCGATTGGTACGACGGCGGCGTCGGTGGCCATGCCTATAACGATCCCAATCGCGGACGCATCTTTGTGGTGCGACCGGAAGGAAAGAAGCTAGCACGGCTCGGCAAACCCGGGCCGTATGAGACGATCGACGATGCCATCGACGGGTTGAAAAGTCCCAACCTGGCCACGCAGTATCTGGCGCGCGAGCGGCTGCTGGGCGAAGGCGTGAAAAGCGTTCCCGCGTTGAAGAAGCTGGTTGCGGCCGCCGAGCCGAATTATAAGGCCCGCGCGCTGTGGCTGCTGGATCGCATCGGCGGTGAGGCGCGAGCGAATGTCGTCGAGCAGCTCAGGAGCGACGACCCCTCGTTCCGGGCTTTGGCGGTTCGCATCTTGCGGCGGCAGGGAGATCAACATGCCGCGGCAATCCTGGCACTTTCCGACGATTCCAACGCCGAGGTGCGTCGCGAAGTGTTG
>JBGTDH010000569.1:0-5676 GCA_041748435.1 Pirellulales bacterium | reverse complement strand
AGGTAAACGGCTCCCGTCATGTTTCTGTCTCCCGCCGTAAGCGAAACGAGTCGGCAAAGGTCTGCACTTTGCCCACCGGCTTCGAATAAATCTTCGTGACTACGGCAACACGGCGTTGCTGATAGATGGTGTCCAACTGGTCCACCACGCGGCGCAGCTTCTCATCTGCCGGCTGATAGCGGTAGCGAAGCGGCGCAGTGGCCGTCACCCCGAGCAGGCCTCGGCGCTCGAGATCGGCCAGCAGGCCGGCGCACACATCGGCCGAGGTATAGAGTGCCTTGGAGAGTTCGGCCGAGTCCCAGAGTCGCTGTTCATCCTGCTTCAGCAGCAACAGCGCTTCGAGTTGGCCCAGCGACTCGATCTGCTGCTGCAGGAACTGCTCGATCTCATTAGGGAACTCGTTCGGCATCAGCAACCCACCTCCACAACCCACGCGGTCCGGCAAGATCCCCGTTGTTTTATTCCTGCGTCAGTGCGGCTCGGCCACAGCTCTCGACCACTTGCACCAGCTCGGCGGCATCGATGGGCTTGGTGAGATAAGCGTCCATGCCGGCCGCTTCGCAGCGCTGCTTATCTCCGGGCATGGCATGCGCCGTGAGCGCGATGATCGGCACGCGCGGCAGGCCGGGCATGCTCCGGATGAGCACCGTGGCCTGAAGCCCATCCATCTCGGGCATCTGCACGTCCATCAGAATGAGGTCGAACTCCTCCGCTTGCACACGCTCAACAGCCTCGCGGCCATCCTGAGCCACCACTACCGTGTGGCCTCGCTTCTCCAGGATGCGACGGATCACCAGTTGATTGGTGGGCACATCCTCGGCCAACAACACCCGCAGAGCCTCCAACCGCTCGCCCGATTTGCTTGAGGTGCTGGATAACTTGGGCCGTTCGCGCGGCGGCGGTTGCGGCGGCGCCTTGGCCAGCGGAATGGTGAAGAAAAACGTGCTTCCCTTCCCCGGCTCGCTCTTCACGGCCAAGCGGCCTCCCATGGCGCGGATCAGATCGGAGGCGATGGTCAGACCCAGGCCCGTGCCGCCGTGACGGCGGGTGGTCGAGGCGTCGACCTGCATGAAGGGGGCAAAGATGCGCTGCTGATCCTGCAAGGGGATGCCGATGCCGGTGTCTTGCACCGAGATTTGCACGTAGGCCTCGGCCGGAGTTTCCATATCGCGGCGGACCTCCAACCGCACGGAGCCGGACTCGGTGAACTTCACGGCGTTGGAGAGCAAGTTGATCAGCACCTGCCGCAGCCGCAGCTCGTCTCCCAGCAGCGCATCCGGGACTGCCGGATCGAGCTGAAAATCCAGCAACAGCCCCTTCTCCTGGGCGCGGTAGCCGAAGTTGCGCAGCACATCGGCCAGTAGCTCCCGCAGGCTCAAGGGGCGGGAGTCGAGCACAAAGTGGCCGGCCTCCAACTTGGAGAAATCGAGCAGTTCGTTGAGGAGCTCCAGCAGCAGCCGCGCGTTGGACTTCACCGTGAGCAGATATTCGCGGACCATCGGCGTGATGCTCTCGTCCAGCGCCAGGTCGGTCATGCCGATGATGCCGTTCATCGGCGTGCGCAGCTCGTGGCTCAGGTTCGCCACAAACTGGCTCTTGGCCTCGCTGGCCTGCTCGGCCGCCAGGCGGGCCGCATGCTCCTCCGCCAACGCAATGCGGTGCCGAGCCTGCTGGCGAATCTGCTGGTTCAGCCGATACATATCGACGAACACGGCCACCTTGGTGCGCAACACTTCCGGCACCACGGGCGTGAGAAGGTAATCGACCGCACCCAACGAGTAACCGCGGAAGGCGTGGGTGTCGTCTGGAAATGCGGTCAGAAAAATGATCGGCGTATGCTCGTGCCGGCGGGATTGCCGGATGAGGGCGGCCGTCTCGAAGCGGTCCATCTCCGGCATATTTACATCGAGCAGAATCACGGCGAACTCTTCATTCAACAGCCTGCGCAGCGCCTCGGGCCCGGACGCGGCCGAGATCAGCGGTTGCTGCAGCTCCTCGAGAATAACTCGCGTGGCCAGGAGCTTGTCCGGCGAGTCGTCCACGATCAAGATTCGGGCCTGCTGCAGCTCTTCCACTACTAGCTCTCAGCTATTGGCTATTGGCTATCAGCTATCGGCATGAACGCAATTCCTCGTCTGGCTGACAGCCGATAGCCGACAGCCTACAGCCACCCCTAATTCGCCAACCAGGCCTGCAACACGGCCAGCATCTGCTCCGAGTTTACGGGTTTGGAGAGATAATCCCAAGCGCCGGCTTCGATGCACTTCTCCCGGTCTCCCTTCATGGCCTTGGCGGTCACGGCCACAATCGGCAAATCCTTGAACCGCGAAATCTGGCGGATGGCCTTCATCGTGTCAATGCCGTCCATCTCCGGCATCATGATGTCCATCAGCACGATGTCCACATCCTCGGCCGCTTGCAACAGGTTGATGGCGTCCCGCCCCGTCTCCGCGGAGACGGTAACCATCTCGTACCGCTCCAATGTGCTCGTGAGCGCGAAGATGTTGCGAATATCATCATCGACAATCAGCACATGCTTCCCGGCCAGCACGCTGGCGGGATCGTGCTGGGAGGCAACCAGATTGCGATACGGCTCCGGCAGGTCGGCCGCGCTTTGGCCAGCCCACAGCAGCACCTCGTCGGCCAGCCGCGGGAGAGATTCCGCCCAGGTCAGATCGAACTCGTGCGCCAGCCGCTTCAGCCGGGACTGCTCGTCCTCGGAGGCGACATTGCCGCCATACAGCACGACGGTTCCCTCGCCTGGGAGCTCGGAGGCGATCTTCTCCAGCAGATTTGCCAACGTCATATCGGGAACCTGGGGCGGCAGAATCACCCCATCGAACGTGCGTTGCGTCAACTGCTCCAGCGCCTCGGCGCCGTCGTTGGCCAGCGTGACCTGGGCCTTCATCGCGGTCAGCATATCGGCCACGTCGCCGCGCCGGGCCTGATCCGGATCGACCAGCAACACGTGACGTTCCGTGCGATCCAACCGCCCGCGGATGCCGGCCAGCAGACGCTCCAGCTCATCGGCGGTGGGGATGGGCTTGGCCAGAACGCCGCACGCGCCGAGTTTCAGGCCGCGCTCCGGTGCGTCGATGGTGGAGCAGATATACACTGGAATGTGCCGCAGCGCCAAATCGTGCTTCAAGCGCCGCAATACGCGCCAGCCGTCAATGTCGGGCAGCGAGATATCGAGCAAGATCGACTGCGGCAAATAATCCCGCGCCAGGGCGATCGACTCTGCTCCCGAGGGGCAGACCACGCCTTTGAAGCCCACCTTGCGCGCTGATTCCAACACGCAGCCGGCAAAATCGAGATCGTTATCGACGATCAGCATCACGGAATCGCCCGGCTGAATCGTGCGTCGATCATCGCCCGTTTCGTTGGGCAGCGCCAATGCCTCGGAGTTCAGTTCGGACGTTGCTTCCCGCCACAGAGGCTTCGTTTCGTAAGCGCCGCTGCGGGAGTTGTCCATCCGCTGTGCGACGGGCCGCCGCACGGTCTTCTGTGGCACGAAATCGGCCGGTAGGTACAACGTGAACTGGCTGCCTTGACCCGGCACGCTAGCCAGGCCGATCTCGCCTCCCAGCATTCGCGCGATTTCGCGGCTGATTGCCAGGCCCAACCCGGTGCCGCCATACTTGCGGCTGGTGCTGCCATCCGCCTGTTGGAAGGCCTCAAAGATGATCTGCTGCTTCTCCGCCGGAATGCCGATGCCCGTGTCGGTGACACTGAGTGCAATCACATTGCCGGCGTTGAGCGATTCGTTGTCGGGATGCCAGCCGCTGTAGGCCGGCTGCACCTTGAGACAGACTTGGCCATGATGCGTGAACTTAAACGCGTTGGACAGCAGGTTCTTGATCACCTGCTGCAAGCGTTTGCTGTCGGTGGTGAGCGAGCGGGGCAGGCCCGGATCGAGCTGCAATGCAAAATCGACCCCCTTGGCCTCTGCCACGTGGCGGAACGTGCGTTCGACAAAGGAGTGCAGATCGACGAATCGCAACTCGCCCACATCCAGCACCACGGTCCCGGACTCGATCTTGGAGAGATCCAGGATATCGTTGATGAGCATCAACAAGTCGGTGCCGGAAGAGTGAATGGTCTTGGCGTACTCCGTCTGCCGGCCGGAGAGGTTGCCATCGGGGTTCTTGGAAAGCTGATCGGACAAGATCAGCAAGCTGTTGAGCGGCGTCCGCAGCTCGTGCGACATGTTCGCCAAAAACTCGGACTTATACTTCGACGTGAGCGCCAACTGCTCGGCCTTTTCTTCCAACGCCTGACGGGCTTGCTCCACCTCGCGGTTCTTCTTTTCCACCTCGGTGTTTTGATACGCCAAGAGGCGGGCCTTCTCTTGCAACTCTTGATTCGTGTTCTGCAACTCTTGCTGGCGGCTCTGCAACTCGGTGGCCAAAGATTGCGACTGCGCCAGCAGGTCTTCCGTGCGCATGTTGGCTTCGATTGTGTTGAGCACGATGCCAATGCTCTCGGTAAGCTGATCCAAAAACGTCTGGTGCGTGGAGTTGAACCGCTCGAAGCTGGCCAGCTCCAACACGGCCTTGACGCGGCCTTCGAACAGCACCGGCAGCACAATAATGTTAACCGGCGACGCCTGCCCGAGCCCCGACGAGATGCGGATGTACTCTTGCGGCACGTTGGTGAGCACAATCTTCTGCTTCTCCAACGCGCATTGGCCCACCAGACCCTGCCCGAGCTCCAGTTGCTTGCCCACTTCCCGCGGACGCTCGTAGGCGTAGCTGGCCAAGAGCGTGAGGTGCGGCGAATCGGTGACGGGATCCAACGTGTAGAACACGGCATGCTGGGCGGAAACCACCGGGGCCAACTCGGAGAGAATCAGCCGGCCGACCGTGAGCATATCCTTCTGCCCTTGCAACATGCGGCTGAACTTGGCCAGGTTGCCCTTCAGCCAGTCTTGCTCCGAGTTCCGCAGCGTGGTGTCCTTCAGGTTTACGATCATTTCGTTGATCGTGTCCTTGAGCACCGCCACTTCTCCCTGGGCTTCCACCTTGATGGATCGCGTCAGATCGCCCTTGGTCACGGCAGTGGCCACCTCGGCGATGGCCCGCACCTGCGTCGTGAGGTTGGCGGCCAACTGATTCTCGTTGTCGGTGAGGTCCTTCCAAGTGCCGGCGGCCCCCGGCACGCTCGCCTGCCCGCCCAGCTTGCCTTCCACGCCCACCTCGCGGGCCACGGTGGTCACTTGATCGGCAAAGCGAGCCAAGGTGTCGCTCATGCCGTTGATCGTATCGGCCAACGCGGCGATTTCTCCCTTGGCTTCCAACGTGAGCTTCTGCTTTAAGTCGCCATTGGCGGCGGCCGTGACCACCCGAGCGATGCCGCGCACCTGGCTGGTGAGGTTGCCGGCCATGAAGTTCACGTTGTCGGTCAGGTCCTTCCACGTGCCGGCCACGCCCTACACCTCGGCCTGGCCGCCGAGCTTGCCTTCCGTGCCCACCTCGCGAGCCACGCGGGTCACTTCCGCGGCGAAGGAGCTGAGCTGATCGACCATCGTGTTGATCGTGTTCTTCAGCTCGAGAATTTCGCCCTTCACATCCACGGTGATCTTCTTGGAGAGATCGCCCGTGGCCACGGCGGTGGTTACGGCGGCGATGTTGCGCACCTGGGCCGTGAGGTTGCCGGCCATGAAGTTCACGCTGT
>JBGTDH010000568.1:0-2061 GCA_041748435.1 Pirellulales bacterium | reverse complement strand
AGGTCGTCACGGCCTTCAACGACACACACCAGGCCCAGATGATCGGTTACCTGTCAATTACTGGCCTCAAGCTTGCACTGCTGCTGAACTTCAAACACGCGAAACTGGAATGGAAACGCATCGTGCGTTAACCGGGTTCTCCTCTTATCCGTGCCATTCGTGTAATCCGTGGTTTAAACGAGGGAAGAACCACGGATTACACGGATACCACGGATCGGGAACTCTTGCCGCCGCGCGGTTCTAGCTCTTCAAGCTGCTTCACCATCGGCCCGAGGCCGATGGGGTCGCCATCCGGGTGCGGCGCTCGTATGATCTGCGGTTGACGAAGCGCCACGCCTCCGTAGGTGACAAACATGGGCCTGTACGATCGCGTGGAATGCCGATATCCGCTGCCCGACGCCGAAGCGCAGAATCTTGCGTATCAAAGCAAGTCGATGCCGGCGTCCTACATGGACGATTACCTTGTCACGGCGGAGGGCAAGCTGCTCAAGCAGGTGTTCGCCGACGACGCGGATCGGGAGAACGGCCAATGGGAGGCGGTGGACTTCCGCGGCCAAATGGAGATTCACACGACGCTGGAGCTGCCGGATCAAACCCTCCGCTGGTATTCGTATTTGCTCTGGTTTCGAGACGGAGTCGTCGCTGACGTCCAACGCGACCCATCCTGGGGACAGATCCTCCACGTACGTCATCCGAACGAGCAATCGTGATGAACAAGATGCAAGTGCAGGATGCAAGATGCAAGATCGGGTTCGCATCTTGTATCCTGCATCCGGTATCCTGAATCCTCTCCCACCTCGCCGCCATGCTCATCACCCTTACCACAGATTTTGGCCCGTCGAGCGCCTATGTGGGGGCCATGAAAGGGGTGATCCTGGCGATCAATCCGGAGGTTCGCATGGTTGATATTTCGCACGCCGTCGCGCCGCAGAGCGTCGAGCAAGGGGCGCTGGTGTTGGACGAGGTGACGCCGCTGTTTCCGGCGGGCACGCTGCATGTGGCGGTGGTCGACCCGGGAGTGGGGACCGAGCGGCGGCTGGTTTATGCGCGGATTGGCTCGCAGCAGTATCTGACGCCGGACAATGGGCTGCTGGGCCTCTTGGCCCGCCGCACGCCGCCTTCTATGATAAGGACACTTTCCGAGCCGCGGTTCTGGCGGGAGAGCGTGTCGGCCACGTTTCACGGTCGGGATATCCTGGCCCCCGTTGCGGCCCACCTGAGCCTGGGTGTTTCCCCCGAGCTTCTGGGCCCGCCGCAAGTCGAGTTGGTTCCTTACCCAGGGCGGGAGGCGCGTGCGGTGCCCGGAAGAATCGAAGGCTCCATCAGCTCGGTCGACTCGTTCGGCAACCTGATTACCAACATCACCGCCGAACAGCTCGCCGCGGCGCCCACGGGGGATCAGGTTCGCATTCAATGCGGAGATCACGAGACGTTTGGCATTTTTCGCGCCTACGCCGATCAGCCCCCGATGACGCTGATCGCCCTGATCGGCTCCAGCGGCAAGCTGGAACTGGCCATCGTCGGAGATAGCGCCGCCCTGATGCTGGGAGAACGCGCCGGCGCCGGGGTCCTCATCACCTGGCCCGACGCCGGATGAATTTGCGCTCTGCCTTGGGCGGGCACGGCGTGGAGGTCATAATAGGGCATCTCCGTTTCGAGACCCGACCTCCGCGACGATTCCCGTGCCGCAGTTCAGTTTGCTGACGCTGATGAAGGGCATCGCTGCCGTGGCGGTGGTTGCCGCGCTGGCGACGATGGCGGAGCACGTTGCCGCGCCGATGATCTTCGTCATCACGTTGCTCATCACGCCGCACATTCTGTTGCGCATTCAGCGCGGCGATCGCCTCGAGCGCGCCTTTTGCGTGGGCTTGCTGGTGCCGCTGGGCGGTTTGGTCATCCTGAGCGTCGGCGTCGTGCATGTCATCGTGTTGTCGGACCGCAACCAGGGCTATTGGCACGCTCTGCAAGAAGCGTTTGATGAAATGCGGATGTACCGTACACACGCTTTGGTCACCTGGGGCATCGGACTCGTCTCGGGATTCATCTGCTGGTGGGTCGCCT
>JBGTDH010000567.1:0-10305 GCA_041748435.1 Pirellulales bacterium | reverse complement strand
TTCACGGCTTTGCCGCCGGGGATGATGAACGAGGCGCCTCCGGAGAGGCTGCCCACCTGCTGCATCAGGGCCGTGTCGGCATCGACGCCCAGGGCGATGGCGATGATCTTGATGCCGGCCGAGGCGCAGTCCCGCGCCTCTTGCAGTACCAGGTTCTTGGCCTGTGCCGCGCTGCCCGGCATGTTGGCGTAGCCGTCGGTCATCAGCACAATCAGCTTCTGGGCGCCCGGACGAGCGTTCTTCTCCAGTTCCAGCCGCGCGGTCTTCAGGCCATCGTAGATGTTGGTGCCGCCAACGTAATGGCCCGCCTGGCGCTGGCGAACCGTCGTGGCGAGCGTGCTGAAATCCTTACCCAGTCCATGCTCCAGAATGGCCGTGTTATCGGCAGCCGTGTAGATCGAAAGTCCCAGGCGGTCGTCGGGGCTCTTGGCCTGGATGTAGCTGATAAACAGATCGACGGCATCCTTCACCGCCGTAATGGGCTGCTCGCTGGTCTTCCACAGCACCGGCGTTTCGGCGTAAGACTCCCGCCTGGCCTGCAGATAGTTCATCAACGTCAGGTAACCGTACTTCTTTTGATAACCGGCGGCGTTGATCGTGCTATCGTTCTGCACGTAGTCGATGTAGTCGTCCCAGGAGCCGCCCGCAAAGGGGTAGGGCACGTTGGTCAATCCCAGCGTTGTTTTGATCGTCCGTAGTCGCGTGGACGTAATCAACTGCGGCACAAACTGCATCAGGCCATAGGTGGGCGATCCCAACTCCTGATGGATCTGCTTGAGGTTGTTTTCCACGGGCGCGCGTCCCAGGCGACCGATGGAGCGCAACTGGCTGTCGAAGCACATCGAACCGGAGTAATCCAGCGCCATCAGAATATCGCGCGGCTTGTACGTGGCGATGGCCTCCGCGTCGCTGGTGAAGGTCTGCTTGCCGAAGATGCGGCCGAAGAAGATCGGGTTATTGCCCTGGGCAATGCGCACCCGCACGGCAGAGGCCTCCAAGGGATTCACAATAAAGCGGCGCGAGGTTTTATCCCACGTGCCGAATTCGATGGTGGTGTCGTTCTTGGCAATCTTGCGGGCCCCGGCCTGGTTCATCTGCACGAACCGCAGGGCCTCCTTCTCGGCGGCCGGGACGCTCTCGATCAGTGCCCCCGCGCCGGCCATGGCGCCGGCATCGGCCGAGCGTTGCAGCTCCGTGCGCACGTTGAGCATGTAACCGGAGTCGATGGCAAAGGCCACCATAGCCAGTAGCATGACCATCATCACAGCGGCCATGACGACGATCGCCCCGCGCCGAGAGTGCGCGCATTTCCGGCCCCGGCCACGCGGGCGTGGACCTGTGCCTGGGCGAGATGATAAATATTGGAGCAGCTTAAGCGACACGGGCAGTTCCTCCCGGTCACAATTTCGGCAGCCTGGCAGACTCCGCCGGATGAGTCCCATGGCTTTGCGTCCCAGCCTCGCGACTGGTTTGCCTTGATCGGCTTGCGAACCGTTTTCAGATCAGATTGGACGGTTAAACCTCTATCACTTCTCTACGTCACAATCGGCAAAGAGGCAAACAGCCTCGGCAAAGATTCCGCGTAGCTGAGATGCCGGCGAGAGCGGTTAACGCGTTACGGTGCGTTTGAGATCGACAAAGACCATGGGATCGGGGTCCTGCCAGCCGTTGCCAATTTCCACCATGACGCACAGATCGACCTCTCCATCGGCAAGCCGATAGGTCCACAGTTGCGTCGCCTCATCGATCTGGCGCGTTTCGCGTGCCCCGGGCGCAAGATGTTCCAGCTTGCTGCGGGCTAGCGGCTTGGGATTCGCGCGAGACTCTTCGCGCGTACCCCGTTCGCGGATGCGCGCCAGGAAGTCGTCCTTATTCTCCGGCTGCGAGAAACAGCCCCCGGTGAGCAGGCAAAGCAAAATGGCGAGGCCGCCTGTGATGGTAACGCGAGTCATGCAGTGGTCCTGAGGAGGATTATTTCTAAGCTGCAACCACCTGCCTGGCAGTTTCATTCTCGTGCATGCGATCTCCTTTGCGACTTTGCGACTTGGCGTGAGGCTCATCGCTAAAGCTCGGCGACTAGATACTTCCCAATGAAGGATGCAATTCACACCTGCCTCACGCCAAGGATCTACGGTGCGCAAGGGGGTTGCTTCCGGTTTCGCGCGCGCCAAATTATTTCACGCCCTGCGCGGCCAGGAAGCGGTGTTGATAGGACACCCAGCCGCCCAACTTGCGTCGATAGTGCAGGCAACGCTCGGCATGCTGGGGCGCCAGGTTGGTGAGCTCCTGGGGGTCGGTGGTCAAATCGAACAGTTCCTCGATGCCGCTGTTGATCTTGTAGTGATACTTCCACTGCCCGTCGCGCAGGCCGAAGTTGAACCGCGCTCCCAGGGAAAAGAAGTAGGCTCGCGGCTGGTCGGGCGGGGCAAGCAGACTTTGGCCCTGCCACGCAGCCGGCGCGGGATGGCCAAGCACATGCAGCAACGTGGGGGCGATGTCGATTTGCTGCCGAACGGTCGAGACGCGCCGCGGCATGTCGCGCAGCGAAGGGTGCAGCAGCACCAAGGGAACGACCACCTGCGGCTGATGAATGCCGAAGCCATGCACCCATTGCCCGTGCTGGCCGAAAGACTCGCCATGATCGGAGGTGACCACGACCAGCGTCGACTCGTCGAGACCTCGGCGGGCTAATTCTTCCATCAGCCAGCCAATGTTGTCGTCGGCCTTGCGCAGCGCATTCAAGTACCGGTTGAAGGAGGGTTCTTCTTCCAACGCGACGGCATCCCGAGAGACGACGTAGGGGTGATGCGTTTCGATCGTGAAGGCCAGCAGAAAGAACGGCTGCTCCGGCTTCTGACCGATCCAGTCCAGGGCAGCGCGGTACATCTGTTGGTCCGGCACACCCCACGAGTTGATGAACGGTCCGGGCAGCGTCTCTGCATCGATCAACGTGGTTTGCGGATGGCGTCCGAACAGCTTGTCGCGATGTTTCCAACTCCAGAATCCGCTGTGCAAGTAGCAACTGCGGTAGCCATGCCGAGCCAACTCTTCATTGATCAGCGGGACCCCAATGTCGGGGTTGTCGCGGGCGATGATCTTGCCGTCGCAGCGGGGATAGATCGATGCCGCCAGCGAGACCAGGCTGTTGCAACTGTAAGGGCAGGGAATGTACAGGTTGTCAAACACGACCCCTTGCTCGGCCGCCAGCCGTTCGAGCTTGGGCATCGTATCGTGCCGGCCACCACCGGATTGAAGATACTCGGCACTGACAGATTCCATCACCACCAGGATGACGTTCCGCGGGCGCTGCGCGCCATCCGGCAGCGGGAGGCGCTGCGGTTGCGGATGGGGCGCGAGGAAATCCGATTCGTCGACTTCCCCCCAGGCGCCCGCCAGAAAGCCGTCAGGATGCGTGAACTCCTCGACACACGAGGCGAGAAACACCCAGTGGGGATTGCATGAGATCTTCCGTTCCCAACGATTCGGCTGATTCCAGTGATCGGCAATATAGGCTTGCGCGGTTCCGCCATAGATTACGACCAGCACGCAGGCCGCCAGCCAAGGCTTCCAGCCCAGCCGTGCCCAGCGAGGAGAACGACGCCATTCGTCGCGCAAGGCCAGCGGCATTAACAGCACCGGCGCTAAGCCTGCCAACACGGGAAGCGAAATGTAGTCGGCAATTGAGGAGAGCATCATTCCGGGTTGACCGGCGAACGTCAGCAGACGAAGAGACAACATCTCGGTCGTGACTTGAAACACCTTGACGTTGACGACCGCGTAGACGCCGGCAATCTCGAATGCCAACAAGCATGCCAGCCGCCAGATTCTGGCAACTCGGGCAGAACGTGCAGACGCCAGCACGCCCAGCCAGCAGCAGCTTGCTAGCGCCAGCACAAACGCCAGATCGGCCGCCACAACCAGCGACAGCCGCAGGCACCAGCGGAGAAACTGCCCGGCGGACAGCACCTCAAAAGGGAGCAGAATCGCCTTCGAGGCCGCAAGTACCACGGCTAGGCCGCAGCCCAGCCAGACAATCATGCCAAGGTCCGCGGAGGTGGCGCCGCCACGCTGCGGCAAACGCTTGGCTGGGCTCCCTTCCATGGGCACCCCTTCAGCTTGGGACACGGATGTGATCGCGGGCCGAGAGTATGCGGGCTGAAGCTGGAAAGGTCAAGTTGAACCTCGCGCCTTTGGAAGCGCTGTAGGCCGGGTGCATGACATGGTTTGCGGAGTGGAAGTGATGTCGGCGGGGCGGGGGGGAGGAATTACAATCGGTCGCGGCTGATTCAGGGTAGTTGGATGATCTGGGAGGGTCTTTCAGGAGAACTGGTCATGGATTCGACCTCGAAGCGCCTCGCGCGCGATGAAGTTGCGGACTTGCTTGTGGAGTGGCTGACTCGTTCGGGGAAGTTGGCCGAGTTGGCAACTGCCGATCTGGAAACCATTGAAGAGGAAGTGCTGGAGAACATCGATGCTGTCACACGGAGTGCTATCTCCAAGCTGTTGGAGCGACAGCGTGCCCAGACCGAAGCGCCCCAGGCGTGCCCGCAATGCGGTCAGGCCTTGAGTGCCAAGCCGGCTCAAGGACGCACGATGCAATGTAGACGCGGGAGCATTCGCTTCCAGTGCGATGTGTTTCATTGCTCGGCCTGCCGCCGGGATTTTTTTCCCTCAGTTCAGAATACTGGGTTGTGACGTTGACCAGGCGCAGACGCCCGCCGTGCTCAAGAAGGTCGCTCAGGCGGCGGTGCGCAATGGCTCCTATGAAAAGGCCAGCGACAACTTGCGCGACCTGGCCGAGTTGGAGGTGTCTCCGAAACAGGTGCAGCGCGTGGCGATTCGCATCGGCGAGGAGCGTCGGGCGGAACAGCAGCAGCGGATCGAACGTTATCAAGCGGCCACGCTTCCGGAGCAGCAGGGCCAACCCCACGACGCTCCCCAGAATGATTGGTCGGGTCGCGTCGCGGTAATTCAATGCGACGGCGGGCGGGTCCAGATTCGCGATAAGTTCTGGGATGCGGAGAAGCCGCCGGGCAAGCGGCACCGCTGGTGGCGCGAGACGCAGTCGGGCGTGCTGCAGACGTATCTGTCCCGGCCCGCGTCGGAAGATCCGCATCCGGAAGTGCCGGTGGAATTGACCGATCCGCTGTGGGCCGTACCTCGATTCAACGAGATTCATGCCGCGGCCGGTTCGCGTGACGCCGCGGTCGAGACGGACAATGCTGGTGCATCCCCGAGCGACGAGACGGCCCCGCCGCCTGAACCCGCCGAGGCAACTCCACGCCAGAGGACGGTCGCCACGAAGACCAAACGGAAGAAGAAACCTCCGCGGTGGAGCGGCGGTCCGCCGCTGGTCAAAACGGTCGTGGCCACGCGCCGCGGGTACGATCACTTGGGACTGTTGCTGGCGGTCGAGGCGTTCTTTCGCGGCTTCAACCTGGCCACGGCAAAAGCCTTTCTCGGAGACGGGCTCAAGGTGAATTGGACGATCTGGAGCCGATACTTCTCGCACTACACGCCGATCGTCGATTTAATGCATGCCTTGAGCTACGTCTACGCCGCCGCGGTCGCTTGCAGTCCGACGATCGAGGATGGCTGGCGCTTGTACCTTCGCTGGCTCACCTGGGTCTGGGCCGGCCACGTCTCGTTGGTGATTGAGGCGATGCGGGAAATCGCCGGTAGCCGAGCAGACCGTGTCGAACCCCTGGATCGAGCCATCACGTACCTGGGCAACAACGCTTCGCGGATGAAATATGCCGAGTATCGTCAGGCCGGCTTGCCGATCACGACCGCGCTGGTTGAATCGACCCAGAAACAGATTAACAAGCGTGTCAAAGGCACGGAAAAGTTCTGGCGCGACGAGCATCTCGAACCGCTGCTACAACTGCTGCAAGACGCCCTCAGCGACACGCACGACCGCCAGCAATTCTGGCACCGTCGCCGCCATCGCTTCACCGGCTTCCGAACCCGGCGTGCCAAGGTCTGACAAACCCTGTCATGCACCCGAAGCGCGGAGCGTCAGTGCATCTGGGTTTCGCAGGTTCCAATGCCGGGGCGATAGAAGTTAAATTGCACGTTGGGGTGGTCTGCCAGCAAGCTCATGGGGACGCTGGAATCGGGAAGCTTCTTCGCAATCATCAGCGTGGTCAGACGCTGGCCGAAGGGGTTGTCGTGATGGCCGGCGTGCCAGATGCTCACTTTCTCCGCCTTCCACGTTTCGACCGGTCCCACGGTCAGAGCTTGCGTCGGGATGCCCGCCACGTAACCGCCGCCGCTGGTGCGGGCATTCTGAATCAGCGTCATGGGATGCAGGTCGACCACGCGTGTGCCCAGTTTGCGATATTCCTTGGGGGGCGGCGGTTCATCGACCCAGGCGCCGGTCCGTTGCGGCGGATCGTTAAAGGCCCAGTGCTTAACTTCACCCTGGCCCCCCTGCATCACGGCACAGCGAACGCCGTCCCAGCTTTCGACATACTTTTTTACGTTGCCCTTGGGAAAGTGCAGATGGGCATCGCTCATGCGGAGCTTCTGATCGATGCGGTCGAAGCACAACTCACGATCGGCACGCTCGAACGAAAGCGGATGCGTGCGCGGAACTTCTTTGCCTTGATCGAACCACTCATCCATGCCCCAGAAATGAGAGCTCTTGAGACTTAAACCGAGCGCGTTTACCAAACGAGCGACGAGGGGCAGTTGCTCCGTGGGGCCGATCGGACCGCAGATGCCCACCGGGTTATCGGGGGTCGATTGCCGCCAGGCGGAGATGTACTCCAACGCCTCCGCCAAGTAGAAGTCTTCCAACGTGTCGTAGAAGACCACCTGAAAGCCGGGCCGAGAGAGTTGCCGCATCTGCTCGGGGGTGAGACGGGCAGCGTCGGCCAGCAGCTTCTCGTCCAGCGTGGTGTAATCCCACCAGCCCTCGGCCACGGTGCTTCTGCGTCGGGGCATGGGTCGCAGCCCTCCAAAACCGAATGAGAACGGGCAGCGGCGCACAAACGGCGCCGCTGCCCGCGAGAAACTTGGAACGCGGTAGCAGAGGAGATGGCCAGGCCTACATGCCCGTGCTGCCGCCCATACCCCAACTGCTGGGCGCCGGGGCAGGAGCGGGGGAAGCGGCGGGCATCGCCGGGGCGGATGTGCCGGCCTTCTTCTTGGGCGCGGCCTTCTTCTTGGCCTTTTTCACCGCCTTCTTAGGCATGGCCTTCTTGGCGCCTGTCTTTTTGACCGCCTTCTTTGCGGCGGCTTTCTTGGGGGCGGCTTTCTTCTTAGCCGCCTTCTTGGCTGCTTTCTTCTTGGCCATCGTGGTCCTTTCATCGGGTGCGGAGACGGAAGTTGCCAACCAAACCCGCCGCCAAAAGGTGGATCGGGTCCGGGAAAAACCTCGGGGAAGCATGCACCGACATGTCGAGTGCCGATTATGCCAATCGCGCCCGATCCTAACAAGAAGATTCTTGCGCAGCAGCGCTATTTTCTGGCAGCCTACTGCGCGGCCAGATCAACGCACACGAGCTCCTTGTCGTTGCGGGCGAAGACACATTTATTGGCGAACGCCGGGTGGCTCCAGACTACTTGCCGCCCGAAGCATTCGTTCGTCGGCTCCAGCACGTGAAAGCGGCCTTGCTCCTGATATCCTTGCGGCGAGAGTTGCGCCAGAACAAGATCGCCCGTCTCGGTCATCAGAAAGCAGCGATCTTCGTGCCGCACGAGAAATGCCGTGCCATGACTGGCGCGGCGCTCGCCGCCGGACGTGGGCTCGAACGTCTGCCACAGCCGCTCTCCGTCGGAGAGCCGCACGCCCATCAAGGCGCCGAGCTGGCAATCGGCGCCATAGATTGTGCCGTCGATGATCAGCGGCGTGCTGTTGGCGCAATGCACGGCGGTCTTGGGCGTGCCGCGCCACACCACTTCCGCCGCCGGCTTGGCGTCGTCCAGCTTCAGCAGCACGCTGGCGTTGCCGATGCCGCTGGCAAACAGGTGCGAGCCTGATTTCCGCGGCGCCGTGAGCGACATGCCGTACGAGGGCGCCAGCGGCACGCTCCAATAAACTTTGCCGGTCCGGGGATCGAGACTGTTCAGCGCCTGCGGATGCCAGATCAGAAGCTGCTTCGCCCCGCCATGCTCCATGAGCGTGGGAGGGCAATACCCCGGCTCGCTGGCGGTGAGCGCTCGCCACACCTCGCGGCCGGTGTGCTTGTCAAAAGCCACCGCCACGCTCCCCTCGCCACCGACGACACAGTACAGCAGATCGCCCAAGACCAGGGGATGGGCCGTGTAACCCCAGTTGGGCGTGGTGGTCTTGTACTCCGTGTTCAGGACCTTGCTCCACACGACGCGGCCCGTGGCCGTCTCCAGGCAGAGCAGATCCCCCTCGGCTCCCAACGTGTAGAGCTTCGCGCCATCGACGGTTGGCGTGCAGCGCGGTCCGCTGGGATAGGAGATGCCATAGGCCCGCTCGTAGGCGTGCTTCCACAGCTCGCGTCCCGTGGCAATATCGAAGCACAGCACGCGCTCTTGCCCCGTCAGCGTAATGCGCGTGCCGGGTGCGTTTTCGATGGTCCCTTGAGACGATTGGTAGTCCATGACGAACAACTTGCCGTCGGCCACCGCCGGACCCGCATAGCCCAGCCCCACCGGCGTGCGCCACTTCACCGGCAACCCGGCTGAAGGAAAGTCCGTGACGATGCCTTTCTCTCGCCACACGCTATCCCGCTGCGGACCGAGCCACTGCGGCCAATCGTCGGCCCAGGCGGGAGTGATCAACAGTGCGACAACCGCGAGGTGAAATCGGATCATGGATCGCATCTGGTGAAGGCGTTTTGGCAGTCGGCATTCACGCACACGTTATCTCCTGTGTACCAGTATATGAATAAACGATCCCGGATGCCGGGTCCAATGTTGGCTTTCATCTTTGCATCCTTTCACACACACCACTTTGCAGAAATGATGACCACGGGTTCCGACGCATTCCCTTGTCCGCCTTGGAGTTGGGACAGAACGCCAATCGCGGCTTTGTCGGACGCCCAGGCGGGCATGCAATGATGGCCTTGACGCATTAGTATACACTAGTATACTTAATGGATGCGTTTGCTCGACCTCTGGACCTTGGGACCGTTTCATCTTTCACCCTCAATCTATAACCCTCGTCCGTCGATGCCCGAGAAATGGTTATAGATTGAGGGTTATAGATGTCAGATCAAAAATCAGCTCGCACAAACGGATTGCTTCGCTTCTCCTCCCCGATGGTTGTGGCGGGGCCGTGGCCCGGATACACCTGTGTCTCGTCGGGCAGCGTGTAGAGCTTGGTGCGAATGCCCCTGGCCAGGGTCTCGAAATCGCCGTCGGGGAAATCGGTGCGGCCGATGCCGCCTGCGAACAGCACATCGCCGCCTAGTACGATCGGCTCATCGCGGCAGATGTAGACCACATGGCCGATCGAATGGCCCGGCAAGTCTCGCACCAGGAATTCCAGGCCCGCGGCTGCGTAAATCTCACCCTCCCGCACGAGCTGATCGGCCCCGGGACTGTACAACTCCAAGCCGAAGCCGGCGGAGAGATTCAGCCGTGGGTCGCCCAGCTTGGGCTCGTCCAGCAAGCCAATCACCAACGGGCACGCGGGCCAGCGCTCTTTCAAGGCGGCGTTTCCGCCGATGTGGTCGGCATGTCCGTGCGTGATCAGCAAGGTGGCCGGCGTGAGGGATACCTGCTCGAGGTAGCGCAGAATCTTGCCGGGCTGCAGTCCGGGATCGACGACAATGCAGTCCGAACGCCCGTCGCGCCACAGCACGTAGGTATTCTCGTCGAAGGGGGCAGAGACAATCGACGCGATCTGCAAGCGGGGGGTCATAAAATGCTGGCCTTTGGGGAACGCGGCACGACTGCTATCTTTCTCACGCCGGGGGATGCCCGTTGTAACGAATTGTAAGACGTTCCGCCGTTGAGGGTCAGGCCGGCGGGCCGCATTTCGGCAATGCGTCCTCCGAACGTTCGCAGAGCAGGTCGATAAGTCTGGAAGACATCGACGAATCGCGAACCGCCGGCGAAGTTTCGTTCCGCAACGACCCTCGACTGGCACAGAGTGTGCAATCCGATCCTGTTTGCGGTGCCGAATCCTGCGAGAAAAGGAGTTCACGCAATGACACATGGCTGGCAGCATTTCCTGGCCCTGACTGCGACAGCGTTGCTGGCATCATCCCTGCTGGCTCAGCAACCTGGCTTCCCCCGCCAACCTCCGCCGCCCTATCCGCCGGCAGCTCCACGGCAAAACCCGGTACAACAATACCCTCCGCAGCAGCAGTACCCGCAGGC
>JBGTDH010000566.1:0-4701 GCA_041748435.1 Pirellulales bacterium | reverse complement strand
TCGAAGTAAGCGGAGTTGTAGGGACCCGGCGAGAGCACGGCCACCGTCGGCTCATCGCCTGATCCCGAAGGCGAGAGATGCTGCAACGTTTCCAGCAGCCGCTCCGGATAATCTTCCACGGGCAAAATCCGCAGCCCTTGGAACACCTGCGGGAAGGTGCGCTTCATCACCTCCCGGTTCTCCAGCACATAGGAGACCCCGGAGGGGCAGCGCATGTTGTCTTCCAGCACATAGACCTGGCCATCGCCGTCGCGCACCAGATCGGTGCCCGTGACGTGGCACCAGATGCCGTTGGGGGGATTGATGCCCTGGCATTGCTCGCGAAGACATTTTCCTGACACAATAACATGTTCGGGGATGATCTTGTCGTGGATGATCTTGCGATCGTGGTAGATATCGTCGATGAACAGGTTCAGGGCGCGGATGCGCTGCACGAGTCCCAACTCGATGAGCGTCCATTCTTGCCCCTCGACGATGCGGGGCACCACATCAAAAGGCCAGACCTTCTCCGTCCCGGCTTCGTGGCCGTAGACGTTGAACGTGATGCCCATGTTCAGCAGCGTCAGATCGGCCGCTTTCTGGCGCCGCTGCAGCTCGCCTTCCTTGAGAGATTCGATGCGTTTGGCGAGCACCTGCGCAGCGAGCCGCGGCTTGCCGCACGGCTCGAACATTTCGTCGTAAAAACCTTCCGCCTGATAACTCTCGAAACGCATGATCGCCTCCGTTTGCGCGGTCGCGCAGCGTGCGGTGCCGTTCAAACAGGCAAACACCAACCCCAACTGCCTGCAATTTCCCTGATTGGCGGGAAAACGCAAGTGCCGTACCCTTACTTGGTCACGGCTGTCAGATGGCCTGAAACCCCCGCCGGATGACCTGCGTAGGGCATTGCGAGACATCACCATGCCACGCGATCGGTAGCCCGCAGCGGAAATCGCCTTCAGGAACTCGTGCCAGTTGGTCAGATCGAGCGTAGCGGCTTGGGCCTTTTTCAAAACAGCGAACTGCTCGTCGCGCTTTTCGGCGGAGAAGCGACCTGTGTCGAGGTCTTTCCCGCGGAGCACCGAGTACACATTGCGGAGGACGGCGCGGTGGAATCCGTAGGCAATCTCCACACGCAGCAACTGATCGGGGTCTGGTTGGAGAATGTAGTTGAATGAGGACGGCCCGCCGTCTTCAAAATGCTTGGAGTGTCTGCTGAAATCCTCCAGCTTCCGGCGCCCCTCGTCCCAAAACACCGAGAGCAACGTGAGGATGAAATCGCCCTGGTTGAGTTGCACTCCTTTACTGTTGATCCGCACAAAGATTTCAGCAACCTTTTCCTCGTCCACCGAACCAGAGATCTCCATCGCAGTGAAGGGGTAATTCTGTAGGTCGTATAGATGGTCAATGGACGAAGCGTAGCCCTCTGCCTGCGCGTCCGAGATCGAACGCAACTCCCGGAGACACTCGGTATGGTGGCAGTTCGGCACGTGCCACTTTTTCGTTGCACTGCCACCGGCCAGCAAACAGAGAAGAGGAACCCGTAGACTCGCCGGGTGACCGGTTGCTTCGTGCAGCGTGGAGCGACAGTCTCTGATCCGGGAGCCCATCGAATTACCCAACGCAGATCGCACAGTCGGAACCGATGCAAGAATTCCCGTTTATAAGAGGTCGAATGCGTTCCGCAACTCCCGTACCCTTCCACCGAGCCCGCGCCTCGCCGACGGTCCCATTCTTCGGACAGACTACTTGCCAGCCGGGGGGAAGGTCTCCTAACTTGCGTACTGTACATCGGCACGAGCGACCGCTTCACAAGAATAAGAGAAACATCGAATGTCCGAGCCGTTGCGATACGTACCCGCGGAGAGCATCATCACCGGTTGGGATTTCAGCACCGGCGGTGTGAAATGTCTGGCGTTCGATTTATCCGGCAAGGCAGTAGCCAGTATGCGGTTGCCCACGGATTTGTGGCAAGGAATCCCTCCGCAGAGAGACTTGTTCGAGTTGAACATCTTGCAGTTGGAGGGTCAGGCCCGCGCCACGGTGCGGGAAATGGCCAGCGTGTTGCGCGCCAAGGGTCGGCTGAACGACTGGATCGCCGGCGGCATCTCCGCCACCCACCACACCGCGGGGCGGCTGGATGCGCATCACAATCCGCTGCGGCGAGCCATCTGCTGGAACGATTACACCTTGGCACGCTATCACGCCGAAGGCCTGGAGCGGCTGGGTGGCCAGGAAAAGGTCCAGCAACTGATCGGCGGGCCGTGGGCAATTCGCTACAGCCTCAGCCATCTGATCAAAGACGAAGACCCCGCGTATTTCGCCCCGGAAGACTGGCAACGCACGCGGCGCATCTTGTTGCACGGACCGCTGGCCGCCGGATATCTCACCGGCAATTTCGATGTGACCAGCATCTCCTCGGCTGCGTCCACCGGGATTATGGATCTCGTGCGATGCCGCTGGGCCTGGGGCATGCTCGATGCGCTGGCACAACCGGCTCATCGCGCGCTGGTCAAGAAGCATCTGCCGCAGATCGTGCCGCAAGACGAACCAATCGGACCGCTGGCCGCCAACATCGCGCTCGAGGCGGGCATGAGCCTGGATCATCGGCCGCTGGTGTTCCCCACTTCGGACGATCAGGCGGCCGGACTCGTGGGTGGCGGCGCCGTCGATGACGGGCACATGGCCATTATCCTGGGCAACTCGGCCGTGGTGAACTCTTCGTCCAACGAGCGGCCGCGAGAAGGCAACCTCGACGTGATGCGACTGAACTGGGGGCCTTACCTGTGGATGCGGTGCTACAGCAATGGCGCGATGTTTCTGGACAGCGTCGTCGGGAAGAACCCCGATTGGAACAAGCTGGAAGCGGCGGGAGCGAAGGTCCCGCCCGGCTGCGACGGCACGTGGGTCATGCCTTTTGTGCATCCCGAGCCTTCGCTCGGTGTGAGCAAGGCGAAGCTAGCATGGTCTCCCAAGACGACCGGGGAGATCGGCGTGCGTTTCCGTGCGTCGTTGGAAGCGCTCGCCTATTTGATTGCGTTGGGAGTGCGCCAACACGAGCATGCCGGCCAGACCATTACGCGCATCAGCGTCTCCGGCGGCATTGCTCGCAGCGATCTGATGTGCCGCATTCTGGCCAGCGTGCTGGGCCGCCGATTGGAGCGGTTGAAATCGGACGAAGGCCCCGCCCTGGGAGCGGCCGTCACCGCGCTAGCCGCCTGCGAGACTTATCGCCGTCGGCAAAACGGAATCAGCGATCCTTACCGTGTGTCCGATGCGGTGCAAGTGCTGGTGAAGTACACCAAGCCCGTTGATCCCGAGCCCGCGTGGACCGAGGCTTATGTCGCCGGCCTGGCAAAGTTCCAGGATCGGCTGCGCAAGCTGGTTTGAGGTTTCGCTCCATCACTAACGTGCCGTGGCCGCATGCACAGGCGCGGCGATGCGGACGATCAGGCGTTCCAGAATGGTGCGGGGGGGCAATTTGCTGTCCCCTTTGAGATCAAGATCGGCTTCGAGCAGCCAGCGATGGAGCAGACCGGCTCGCTGACGGCCGAGCTTGCGGAGCTGCTCTTCGGACTTCGACAGCACGAAGGGCTTCACGCCCGCCATCTCCAAGGCTTCCCGCAACGTGCAGCGGCGCTTCTGCGCTTCGGCCCGCTCCACAATGCGCACCGCGGCTGCAAACCGCCGCAAGGTCGAGGCAACTTGCGCCAGGATGCCGATCGCGTTCTCGCCCGCCAGCAGTAGTCGATCGAGTTGCGCCAGCGCGGCGCGGGCGTTGCCTGCCAGTGCCGCATCGATCATCACCCACGCAGTCTTGGCGCGCCATCCGCCGACCAGTTCCTGCACCAGGTTCTCGCCGATGGCTTGACCCTGGGGAATCAACACGGCCAGTTTTGCCAGCTCCTGATCCAACAGGCCCATCTCCGGTCCCACGCTCTCGACCAGGGCCTCGGCAGCCCCGGAGTCTAGTTTGGCGCCGTGCTTTTTCGAACACCAGGCGACCAGCCATTTAACCAACCCGCGAGCATCCGGCGCTTTGCAATCGATCTGCAAGCCGCCGGCGTCCAGTGCCTTGTACAATCGCGTAGTCTTGGGCCAGGCGGAAACCTCAAGCACGAGAATCCCGCTGGACTTGGGCTTGGCCACGTAGTCTTCCAAGGCCGCGCGATGCTCGGAGACAAACGTATCGGCGTCGTCAATCACCACCATGCGACGTCCGCCGCCGAAGAGAGCCACCGTGGAGAGCTCATCCATTACGTCGCGCAGCTCGGCACGCTCTCCCTCGAGCCGCGTGAGGGAAAACTCCGCGTCGTCATCGCCTAGCGTTTGCTGCCTCAACTCGACCAGCGCTAAGCGGCGGAGAAATGCCTCGTCGCCAAACACGGCGCAGACCGGCGTCGCGGCGTGTTTCTGCGGATGTGCCAGATAATCGAGCGCGGCAACCGTGTGCGACATGCCCCGAAGTATACGGAGATCGTCGCCGCTTGGAAATCAGGCACGATCTAGAGTTCGCTCTCGTAGGCGGGCGCTTCATAAGCAGACGATTGTTCGCAGCAGGCTTCGGCGCCTCCGTTGCAATGGGGGCAGCAATGGTGTGCCTGGCAGCGCCGGCAGCCCGGAGAGGTGCAACTTCCGCCGCCTTGATCGTAGCCGATGCCGCCGAACAGCCGCACCTGCACATACCATTGGCACGCGCGCAGCTTGCACAAGCCCGGCAGA